>NZ_SUKD01000003.1:0-157587 GCF_013357275.1 Pseudomonas sp. BMW13
CCATGGCCTTCTTCTTCACGCTGATGTGGCCGGCGACCATGGCGTTGATGCCCTGGGCGATCTCGGCGTAGCTGCCGGCGAAGCGCGACACATCGATGACCACGTCGATGTCGCCCTTGTCGTGCTCGTCGGACATGTGCCGCATTTCGCTCATCAGGCCGGTGAGGTTGCGCCGCAGGGTCTCGATGGTGTCGTTGATGAAGGCTTTCTTGCCGGGGAACTGCTCCAGCGGTGCGCGCAGGTCGCCCTCGGCGATGGCACGGACGCAGGTCATGGCCTTCTTCTTCACGTCGATATGGCTGGCTACCAGCGCGTTGATCGCCACGGCGATCTCGCGGTACACCCCCGGTTGCTGGCTGTCGAGGACGGCGTCGATGTCGCCGCGGGCATGCTCGTCGGTCACACGGTTCAGCTCCGCGAGCAGCGCGGCGAGCTGTTCGCCAGTCTGCTGCTGGCTGTGCAGGAGCGAGCCACGCGCTGCCTGGGGCTGGTTCGTGCGGGGCAGTTCCCCCTGCGCCAGCTGTTCGGCGAGGTCATGCAGTGCACGCGGTTCGCCGCCGAGCTGCAGCTGCAGCGCACGGTTGAGCTGCCAGCCCTGGAACGCCAGGGCGGCGCCTGCGAGCAGGGCAATGCCCAGGGCCAGGTAGGTGTTCAGCGCTGGCAGGGCCAGCAGGGTCAGTGCGATCAGCGCTGTTGCGACCAGCGCCGCGATACGGGTTGCCAGGTTCATAGCACAGTACTCCTGAGGTTGCCGGAGGGGGAAAGGGTGCGGCTGCTGCCGCCTTGGCTGACTTGCGAGAGCAGGCCGGGGATATCGAGGATCAGCGCCACGGCGCCGCTGCCGAGGATGGTGAAACCGCTCAGCGCCGGGACCTGGCAGAACACCTTGCCCAGTGGCTTGATCACGGTCTGGAACTCGCCCAGCAACTGGTCCACCACCAGGCCGGCGCGAATCCCGGCGTAGCTGATCACCACCACGTTCTCGCGCCGGGGCGGCTGGCTCTGGTCCTCGAACAGCTGGCGCAGGCGGATGAAGGGCAGGACGTCGCCACGCAGGTCGAGGTGCTCCTGGCCGGCGAGCTGTTCGCTGGGCAGTTCGATGCATTCTTCGACCATGTCCAGCGGGATGACGTAGCTGGCCTGGCCGACACCGATGAGGAAGCCGTCGATGATCGCCAGGGTCAGCGGCAGGCGGATGCGCACGCAGGTGCCCTGGCCCAGGGCGCTGTCGAGCTCGACGCTGCCACGCAGGGCGGTGATGTTGCGCTTGACCACGTCCATGCCGACGCCGCGCCCGGAGAGGTTGCTGATCTGCTCGGCGGTGGAGAAGCCCGGCTCGAAGATCAGGTTGAAGATCTCCTTGTCGCTGAGCTGCTGGCCTTCGCCGATCAGGCCGCGTTGGCTGGCCTTGGCGAGAATCTTCTGCGGGTCGAGACCGCCGCCGTCGTCGGACACCTCGATGACGATGCCACCGGCCTCGTGGTAGGCATTCAGGCGCACCACGCCCTGCAGCGGCTTGCCGGCGGCCTGGCGCACCTCGGCCGGTTCGATACCGTGGTCCATGGCGTTGCGCACCAGGTGGGTGAGTGGGTCGCCGATCTTCTCGACCACGGTCTTGTCCAGCTCGGTGTCGCCGCCGCTGACCTGCAGGACGATGTCCTTGCCCAGTTCCCTGGAAACGTCGCGGACCACGCGCTGGAAGCGATTGAAGGTGGCGCCGATCTGCACCATGCGCAGGGTCAGCGCGCTGTCGCGCACTTCCTCGACCAGCCGCGACAGCGTTTCGGCGGATTCGCACATGCCGGCCAGGCCGCTGCGCTGGGCCAGCATGCGGGTGTTGGCGCCGGCGATGATCAGCTCGCCGACCAGGTTGATCAGTTGGTCCAGCTTGGCAGCGTCGACCCGGATCAGGTTGGTGTCACCGTTTGCGCGTGGGGCTTCCTTGCTGGCCACGGCGCGGCTTTCGCCGGCGCCGGACGCGGGAATGGCCGCTTGGTGCGTTGCCGGCGCCACGGCGCTGGAGCCATTGGCCTGCTCCAGCAGTGCAGCGTCAAAGCTTGTGCAACGCACCAGGCGTTCAACTTGCAGGGCGCCTTCGGCGGCGCGTAGTTCCAGCAGCTCTTGCAGCGCCGTCAGCGGCGCGCCGGGCGGCAGGATACGGATGCTGCCGTCTTCGCGGACGAAGTCGAAGGCACCCTCGATGGCTTGCGCCTCGGCGGCGCTGGAGAAGGCCAGTTCCAGGCCCAGGTAGCAGCTTTCCGGGTCCATCTCGTCCAGCACCGGCAGATGCTCGAGCACCGGCTCGACATGCACGATGCTGCCCAGGGTCTCCAGGTAGCGAACGAAGGCCAGCGGATCCATGCCGTTGCGCAGGGTGTCCTGGCCGAAGCGCAGCGACAGGTGCCAGTGGCCGTTGCCGCTGGCCTCCACGGTCTCCTGGGACTGCGCGGCGGCGGCGGGGGTCGTCTCGGCCTGGTTGTCGAGGTAGCGGCGCAGGGCCTGGACCAGTTCGGCCTCGCGAGCGTGGTGTGCCGCCGCCAGCTCGGCCAGGTCGCGGCCCTCGGCGAGGTGACCGATCAGCCCGGCCAGGTGGTCGCCGACCTGCAGCATGAGGGCGATGAGTTCGCCGTCGAAGCGCACCTCGCCGGCGCGGACGCGGTCGAGGACGCTCTCGGCGACGTGGGTGAAGGCGACGATGGAGTCGAAGCCGAACAGCCCCGAGGACCCCTTGATGGTATGCGCGGCGCGGAAGATGGCATTGATCAGTTCGGCGTCGTCCGGCGTCTGCTCGATCTGCAGCAGGGCATCTTCCATCTGCTGCAGCAGCTCCTGGCTCTCGGCGATGAAGGTGCCGATCACGCTGTCGAGGTTCATCAGTGGTTCTCCTCTGCGAGCAGCGTCGTGCCCAGGCCGCTGAGCCGGAGCAGTTCCGAGATGGCCGGGCTGACGCCACGGAAGTGCAGGTCGATGTCCATGCGCCGTGCCTGCTCGCGGGTGGCCAGCAGCAGCTGCAGGCCGGCGCAGTCGAATTCCTCGACGCCGCTGAGGTCGATCTCCAGGGCGATGGCGCCCTGCAGGGCCGAGCTGAGACGGGGCTTGGTGTCGGCGGCGGTGTAGATGCTCAGGGCGCCGTCGAGTACCAGTTGGCGGGTGTCAGTGGCTGGGGACGTGGCGTGCATGGCGCACCTCCTGACTCAGGGCAGGATCAGTTTGGAAACGGCGGTCAGCATCTGCGCCGGCTGGAAGGGCTTGACCACCCAGGCCTTGGCGCCGGCCGCCTGGCCTTCGCTCTTCTTGGCGTCGCCGGCTTCGGTGGTGAGCATGATCACCGGGGTGAACTTGTAACTGGCCAGCGTCTTGACGTTCTTCAGGAAGGTGATGCCGTCCATGTTCGGCATGTTCACGTCGCTGATGATCAGGTGCACCTTGCGCCCGTCGAGCTTGGTCAGCGCATCCTTGCCATCGACCCCTTCGATGATGTCGTAGCCGGCGTTCTTCAGGGTCATGCCGACCACCTGGCGGATCGAGGCGGAGTCGTCGACGATGAGAATGGTCTTGGCCATGGGGAAGTCCTCAGAAGAAGGTGATGTCGGAAGCGCTGGCGGCGGACGTGCCGTGACGGCCGCTGTGGATGGCGTGCTGTTCGGGCGTGGTGTAGGTGTGCGAGAGGTCGTCCAGCCAGTCGCTGGCGTCGACCTGGCCGCTTGCATCGACCAGGCGCAGGCCGAGCTTCTCGATGTCGTCGCGCATGTGGCCGAGCATCTGGCTGACGCGGTCCTGGAACTGCAGCGCGACCAGCACCTCGGAGATTTCCTCGCCGACCGCCTGGTTCTGGCTGTGCAGGGTATTGCCGTGCTCGACCAGGCGCGTGGCGCCGTGGCGGAAATCCTCGATGACCTGGCGGATCAGCTGGCTGGCGCTTTCCAGGGTGCTGGCGTCGCGGCTGGCGTGTTCGTTGGAGACGTGCAGGGTGTGTTCGATGGCGGTGCTGACGTTCTCGATGGTCTCGCCGATGCGCTTGCCGGTTTCCTCCGAGAGGGTCGAGAGCTTGCGCACCTCGTCGGCGACCACGGCGAAGCCACGTCCGGCCTCGCCGGCGCGGGCGGCCTCGATGGCGGCGTTGAGGGCCAGCAGGTTGGTCTGCTTGGCGACGTCGCCGACTTCCTGGGCCATGGTGCGCAGCTGGGTGGTGTAGCCGCTGAGGCGGACCACTTCGGCGAGCAGGGTTTCCTTGCTGTCCAGGGCCTGGCGCAACTGGCTGACGATGTCTTCCAGTTCGTGTTCGCTACCGGCCAGCAGCTTCAGCAGCGCTTCGTCGTCGCTCGGCGCATCTACGCCGACCACGGCGCTGATGCGCTGCGCCAGGTGGGTGAAGCGTTCGCTCAGGGCTTCGATGGCGGTCTGGGTGTGGAGGCGGGCGGCTTCGATCTGCTGCGACCAGATGGGCGCGATGTTGCGGCACAGCTCCGCCAGGCCATGCACGTGGCGTTCGGCTTCCCGGGCCTGGCCGACGGCGATGGCGCTCTCCTGGACCTCAGAGAGGGTCCGCGCCTGCGCGCTGGCCTGGCGGCGCAGGCTGACATGCACCACGACACCCGGCAGCAGGGCGGCGACCAGCCAGTAGTGGCTGGGTACTTGCGTCGCCAGCCAGACCAGCGACAGGCTGCAAAGGCTGACGAGGACGGTGGTAATCCAGCTGGCTTGGGTGGTGGTCTGAGCGTTCACGTTCACACTCCATCGAGCAACGGGAGCGGGTATTGGCTACCCGTTCATGGCTGTCAGGATGGTCTGTGAAGGGCTATCCGGGCATCGTCTGATTCCGGTGATGGCATAAGGCTATTCCGGTTTCTTGTAGGAATTTTCCTACCTCGACAGCTGCTCCGTCAGGGCGAAGCGGATGATGTCGGCATTGCAGCTGAAGCCCATCTTCTCCATCAGGCGGGTCTTGTGGGTGCTGACGGTCTTGTTGCTGATCGACAGGTGTTCGGCGATCTGGTTGACGCCCAGGCCATCGGCGAGCAGGCGCAGGATCTGGAATTCCCGGTCCGACAGGCTGTGCAGGCCACTGTTGCGCTCCTCGGCGTTGGCGAAGGCCAGCTGTTCGGCGATGCGCGGGTCGAGATAGCGCCCGCCGTTGGCCACCTTGTTGATGGCCGCGAGCAGGGTTTCGGCGTCGTGGTCCTTGGTCAGGTAGCCGCTGGCGCCCGCACGCAGGGCGCGCTGGGCGATCTGCGCTTCGTTGTGCATGCTCAGCACCAGGATCGGCAGCCTGGTGTAGTGCCCGTGGATCCGCGCGATGAGGTCTTCGCCGCTGATGCCGGGCATGCTCATGTCCAGCAGGACCAGGTCGACCTCGGTGCTGCGCAGGCGCTCGAGTACCTGGCCTCCGTTCTCCGCTTCCGCGACCACCTGCAGGCGGCTGTCGAACTCGATCAGCTGCTTGAGCCCGTTGCGCATGATGGTGTGGTCGTCCGCGATCATGATGCGGGTCATGAGTCCTCCTTGGCCGGCGTGATGGGCAGGCTGGCCTGTACCGTGGTGCCTTGTCCGGGATGGCTGAAGATCACCACTTCGCCGCCGAGGCTGGTGCCGCGTTCGCGCATGCCGGCGAGGCCCAGGGAGCGCGTGTTGACGGCCGACGGGTCGAAGCCGCGCCCGTTGTCGGTGATATCCAGCTGGTAGACGTCGTCGAGCCGTTCCAGGCTCACCACCGCCCGGCTCGCGCCGGAATGGCGGGCGACGTTGTTCAGCGCTTCCTGCACGATGCGGAAGGCGGTGGTCGCCTGGTCATCGCTGAGGGCCGGTTCGTCGCTGTGCGTGGTCAGCTCGCACTCGATCCGGGTGTGCTGGCGGAATTCGCTGGTCAACCACTCCAGGGCCGGGTACAGGCCCATGTTGAGCACCGCCGGGCGCAGGCTGGTGGCGATGGAGCGCACTACCTGAATGGTTCGGTCACAGAGTTGCATCAGCCCGTCGACGGCATTGTCGAGACCGGGCGCCTTGGCGCCGAACTGCAGGTGCAGCATGGAAATGCCCATGCGCAAGGCCGTCAGGTGCTGGCCGAGTTCGTCATGGATTTCCTGGGCGATCAGCTTGCGTTCTTCCTCCCGGGCCGACTCCCGGCGGGTGGTCAGGTCCCGAAGCTGCTGGTTGCTCTGCGCCAGGCGCCGTTCGGCCTTGCGGATGTTGGTGATGTCCCTGGCCAGCGAGAGCACGCTGGTGATGGCGCCTGAGGCGTTGCGCTCGGGCACCAGTTGCACCAGGTAGTGGTGTTGCAGGTCGGCGGGGCCGTCGATGCCGTGAATCAGCTCCTCCTCGAGCGAGTCGCCGCTGAGGGCGACCTCGCGCACCAGGTCGGCCATGATGTCGACCTGGGAATTGTCACCGAAGGCATCGCGCGCGGGACGCCCGCGTGCCTCCACCAGCGGCAGCCGGCACAGGGCTTCGAGGGCCGGGTTGGCGTAGATCAGGCGGAAGTCCGGGGTCAGGCGGCCGACGGCGTCGTGGGTGTTCTCGATCAGCGCGCGGAACTGGCGTTCGTTGTGCAGCAGGCTGTCCGCCAGGCGCTGCTGTTCGGTGAGGTCATGCAGGAGTGCCAGGCAGTAGCCCCGGCGATCGTAGTAGAAACGGTTGAACCTCACCGAGACGTGGTAGCGCGTGCCATCCACGGGGTGGCTCAGCTCCAGCTGCACCGGGCCCTGGCCCTGCATCAGCTCGCGCAGCTCGTCATCCGAGTGCAGGGCCAGGGGCACCAGCGCCTGGCCGATGCTCTGTCCCATCAGGTACTCGCGGCGTTGGCCGAGCAGGCGAGTGGCGGCGTCGTTGAGGTAGCAGATGTTCAGGCCGTCATCGAGCAGCAGCGCACCGTCGGTGGTGTAGTCGAGGGCGAAGCTGAGCAGGTAGGCCTGCTCGGCGCGCTCCTGCGTGGAGCGCGTCGGGGTAAAGCGGACCAGGAAGTGATCGATGCCGCTGTCCGCCTGCGACACCCAGCAGACGCTGGTGTGCAGCCACTTGTAGGCGCCCTCCTGGCTGTGCAGGCGCAGCTCGCCGCAGGGGATGTCGAGCTGCTGGCGACGGGCACGCTCCAGTGCGTAGTCGAAGGTGTCGCGGTCCTGTGGATGCAGCCACTGCGTCAGCGGCTTGTTGCCGTGCTCGCCGATCAGTGCCTGCAACGCCGGGTTGCTGTACTGCAGGCAGCCACGGACATCGAGCAGACCCAGGCCGAGAGGGGCGGACTGCCAGGCCGCGCTGAGCAGGGACTCTTCCGAGTGCTTGTCCTTCAAGGCGTTCCTCCAATGAGCGACCTGTCCAGTATGGGTCAGTTTCTCGATGAAGGTGTGCCAGGCAGGGCCAGGCTGCGCGGCCGGGGCATTCAGCCCGGGATGTACGCAGCCTGGCGTGGCTCGCCGGGGCTCAATGCGGTATCTCGATGCCGCGCATGCGCTCCGCACGCCGGCGCAGCAGTTCGATGGTGACCAGCAGAGCGATGGAGACCAGGATCAGCAGGGTGGCGATGGCCAGGATGCTCGGGTTGATCTGCTCGCGCAGGCCGGAGAACATCTGCCGGGGGATGGTGCGCTGCTGCGGGCCGGCCATGAACAGGATCACCACCACTTCGTCGAAGGAGGTGATGAAGGCGAACAGCGCGCCACTGATCACGCCGGGGCGGATCAGCGGCATGATCACGTCGAAGAACACGCGCACGGGCCGGGCGCCCAGGTTCAGCGCCGCCCGCGCCAGGCTGTAGTCGAAGCCGGTGAGCGTGGCCGTCACGGTGATGATGACGAAGGGCGTGCCCAACGCCGCGTGCGCCAGGATCACGCCCAGGTAGCCGCCTGCCAGCCCCAGGTCGGAATAGAAGAAGAACATGCCGGCCGCGGTGATGATCAGCGGCACGATCATCGGCGACAGCAGCAGGGCAGTGACGAAGCGCCTGAAGGGCATCTCGTCACGCGCCAGGCCCACCGCCGCACAGGTGCCCAACACCGTGGCGAGGAGGGTCGAGAAGATGCCGATGATGAAGCTGTTCTTGATCGCCAGCAGCCATTTCGGGTCGCTGAATATCTCCCGGTACCAGCGCAGCGAATAGGCCTCCGGGTCGAGGGTGAGCATGCCTTCGGTGAAGCTGAAGAACGGCTCGGCGTTGAACGACAGCGGCACGATCACCAGGATCGGCAGGATCAGGAACAGCAGCACCAGCCAGGAGCCGGCCTTGAGCAGCCAGGTGCCGAGGTGGTGCCAGAAGCCGTAGTAGGCGGGGGTCTTCATCGCGTCCTCATCCCAACTTGATATTGCTGGCGCCGACGAAACGGTCGTACACCCAGTACAGCAGCAGGATCAGCCCGAGCAGCAGCGAGCCGAGCGCGGCCGCCAGCTCCCAGTTGTTCGAGCGCTGCATGTGGAAGGCGATGATGTTGCTGATCATCTGCCCGTCGGTGCCGCCGACCAGGGCCGGGGTGATGTAGTAGCCCACCGAGATGATGAACACCAGCAACGCGCCTGCGCTGAGGCCGGGCAGGGTCATCGGGAAGTAGATGCGCAGGAACGCGGGGATCGGCTTGTCGCCGAGGCTCAGGGCCGCGCGCAGGTAGCTGGGGTCGATGCCGCGCATGACGCTGTACAGCGGCAGGATCATGAACGGCAGCAGGATATGGGTCATCGCCACCACCGTGGCGAATGAGGTGTAGAGCATCTCGATGGGCTGGTCGACCAGACCGAGCCCCACGAGGAAGGAGTTGATCACGCCGTTGGTCTGCAGCAGGGCTATCCACGAGGTGGTGCGTACCAGCAGCGAGGTCCAGAACGGCAGCAGCACCAGCACCAGCAGCAGGTTGGCGCGGTTCGACGGCAGCCCCGCCAGGTAGTAGGCCAGCGGGTAGCCGAGCAGGGCGCAGAGCAGGGTGATCACCAGCGCCATGTTCAGGGTCTTGGAGTACAGCTGCAGGTAGATCTGCGTGTCCTGACGCACCTGGATGCCCGTCTCCGGGTCCAGCTCCAGGTCGAGGGCCGTCAGGTAGTAGTCGTAGGTGTAGACCTTGCCGGCGCGTGCGATGGCGTACCACAGCTCGGGTTTGGCCCAGTTGCGATGGGCCTGCATCAGGGTCTTCACGCCCTGGCTCGGCAGCGCGTCGGCGTCGAGGCGCCCGACCCGGCGGGCACTGGATTTGACCACGCTGGACATGCCGGCGTAGGCGCGGTTGAACTCTTCGGCGAGCTTGCCCGACAGGCGCTGCTGGTTGAGCGCATGCAGTTCGCCGACGAAGACCTGCAGGGTCTGCTCGTCCGGCAGCTGCTGGTGATCGTCCCAGCGCTGCAGTTCGGTCAGGGTCTGTGGAATCAGTTCGGCCACGGTCGGGTGGTACACGCTGCGCCACAGCATGGTGCCGATCGGGGCGACGAAGGTGACGATGATGAACAGCAGCAGCGGCGCCACGAAGAGGAACGCGGTGAGGCGTTTCCGGCGACGGGCGCTGGCGGCTTGGCCGGCTTCGCTGGTGGTCAGGGATGACAAGGCATTACTCCGATTTCAGCATCTTTCCCGTTGCGGTGAGGCGCCGTGGCGAGGGCCCCGGCCGCGAGCGACGCGGCTGGAACCCTCCCACGGCAGGCCTGGGGAGAGCAGGGTCTGGCGCTTACTTCAGCAGCCACTCGTTGAACTTCTCGCCCAGCGACTCGCCGTAGTCGGCCCAGAACTCGGAGCCGGCCTGGATGCCCTGATCCAGGTGCGCGGTCGGCAGGTGCGGCGCGGCGCTCTGGTCAGCCAGCGGCATGGACGACTTGCGGGTCGGGCCATAGGCCACGTCCGGCATGCCGGCCAGCGGCTTGGAACCGGTGGCGAACTTGATGAACTCCATGGCCAGGTCCTTCTTCTTCGAACCCTTGACGATGGCCCAGGCGTCGAGGTCGTAGACGTGGCCGTCCCAGACGATCTCGAAGGGTTTCTTCTCCTGCACGATGGCGTCGTAGAAGCGGCCGTTGGCCGACTGCACCAGCACCGCGCCGCCGTCGTTGAGCAGTTGCGGCGCCTGCGACCAGGAGTCGAACCAGACGATGTCCTTCTTGATGCTGTCCAGCTTGGCGAAGGCGCGTTGCTGGCCTTCCGGCGTCGCCAGCACTTCGTAGACGTCCTTCGGGGCCACGCCATCCGCCATCAGCGCCCACTCCATGTTCACCTGCGGGCGTTTGCGCATGGCGCGCTTGCCGGGAATCTTGCCGGTGTCGAAGAAGTCGCCGATGCTCGCGGCCTTGGTGCCACCGATGGTGTTGTCGTTGTAGGCGAACACCACCGACCAGACGATGTTGCCCACCGCGCACTCGCTGGCGAGGGCTTCCGGGATGAAGTCCTGGTCGGCCGGGGTGCCGTCGATGCCGGCCGGCAGCACGCTGTGGTCGACGGTCTCCAGCAGGCCTTCGGAGCAGGCGCGCTCGAGGTCGATCACCTCGAAGTCGACCACATCCCACTGGATGTTGCCGGACTCGACCTGAGCCTTGATCTCGGCGACACCGCCGGAGTAGTCCTCGAACAGTACCTTGACCCCGGACTCGGCCTGGTAGGGATCGATGACGTGCTTCTTCTGCGCCGCCCCGTAGGCACCGCCCCAGGACACCACGGTGAGGCTGTCCTGGGCGGTGGCGTTGCCGGCGGTGAGCCCCAGTGCCGCCACCAGGGCGAAGGTGGAAACGCTGGTAGTCAGTGATCTAGCCATTGCTGTGCTCCATTTGCTTCTACTAGTTGTGGGTGGGGACTGCAGATCGATCCAGCGCCTGGCTGTCTTCCGGCAGCCAGGTCAGGGCGACCTCTTCCTGAGTGCTCAGTTGCGGGGCTGAACTGTCGTTCAGGTTCTTCACCACCAGCTCGCTGCCGCTGGCGGTCTCGAAGTGATAGCGAATGTATTCGCCGACGTAGTGGCGGGTGATGAAGCGCGCCTTGACCTGGTTGCCACCGCCGCCGAGGCGGTCGATGAAGCTGAGCTTCTCCGGGCGCACGGACACCGTGGTGGCCTGGCCGACCTCGCTGCAGTTGGCCTTGAGCGTGCTGACCAGGCCGCCGTCGTCGAGGCGCACCTGCACGCGATCGTCAGCGACCGCCTCGATCACCCCGGACAGTTTGTTGCTCTCGCCGATGAAGTCGGCGACGAACAGGTTGGCCGGGCGCTCGTACAGCACGTGGGGGGCTGCGCACTGCTGCACCACGCCGTTGTTGAACACGGCGATGCGGTCGCTCATGGTCAGTGCTTCGGTCTGGTCGTGGGTCACGTAGATCACGGTGAAACCGAGCTGCTCATGCAGGCGCTTGATCTCGTACTGCATCTGCTCGCGCAGCTTCTTGTCCAGCGCGCCGAGCGGCTCGTCCATCAGCACGATGTCCGGCGCGAAGATCAGCGCGCGGGCCAGTGCCACGCGCTGGCGCTGGCCGCCGGAGAGCTGGCCGGGATAGCGGCCGCCGAAGGCCTGCAGCTCGACCAGGGCCAAGTACTGCTCGACCTTGGCGCGAATCTCGTCCTTGGGCAGCTTGCGGATCTTCAGCGGGTAGGCGAGGTTCTCGCGGATGGTCATGTGCGGGAACAGCGCGTACTGCTGGAAGACCATGCCGATGTTGCGGTCGTAGGGCGCGATGCTGGTGACGTTGCGGCCGTTGATCAGGATCTCGCCGCTGGTCACGTCTTCGAAACCGGCGAGCATCATCAGGCAGGTGGTCTTGCCCGATCCGGAAGGGCCGAGCAGGGTGATGAACTCGCCCTTGGCCACGTTGAGGTTGAAGTCCTTGACCACCAGGGTCTTGTGATCGTAGGTCTTCTTGACGTTGGTGAATCGCAGGAACGCTTCGTTCCCAGCTTGCGCAGTCATAGTCCTCCCCATTGCCCGCAATATGGAGCCAGCTCGTGACCGAGGCTCCAACACCTGAGTCGATTCGTCCCTGTCGTGTGGGGCGATCGTTATGTCGATAACCAAAAGCAATAAGCAAGCCAGCCGATGAACGGTCATCTGCTAGCGCTCTGCCATGCAGGTTGAAGACTAGCTCAGGCAGCGCAACACGCGAGGAAGGTGTGGGGAGAGGTAACAGCGTGGCGAGGAGGGGGCACCTGCCGAAACGCACTCGGCAGGTGCAGGTTGCTCAACTGTTGGGCAGCAGGCGAACGGTCAGGCTCTTGATGTAGCGGGTCTCGGCGATGGCCAGGTGCACCGGGTGGTCGGGCCCCTGGGCGCCGCGCTCGAGCAGCTGGATATTGCGATCCAGGTGGCGTGCGCTGGTCAGCAGGATGTTCTGCAGGTGGTCTTCGTCGAGGTGCATCGAGCAACTGGCGCTGACCAGGATGCCGTCCTTGTTGAGCATGCGCATGGCCGTTTCGTTGAGGCGGCGATAGGCGGCCTCGCCGTTCTTGATGTCCTTCTTGCGCTTGATGAAGGCGGGCGGGTCGGCGATCACCACGTCGAAGCGTTCTTCGGCGGCCTTCAGTTCACGCAGGGCGGCGAAGGCATCGCCCTCGACGCAGGTGACGTTCTCGCCCACGCCGTTGAGTGCGGCGTTGCGCTCGACACCGTCGAGGGCGAACCCCGAGGCGTCGACGCAGAACACTTCGCTGGCGCCGAAGGCGGCGGCCTGCACGCCCCAGCCGCCGATGTAGCTGAACAGGTCGAGCACGCGCTTGCCCTTCACGTAGGGCGCCAGGCGCGCGCGGTTCATGCGGTGGTCGTAGAACCAGCCGGTTTTCTGCCCGTCGATCACCGGGGCTTCGAACTTCACCCCGTTCTCTTCCAGCGCGACCCACTCCGGCACCTCGCCGTAGACGGTCTCGACGTAGCGCTGCAGGCCTTCGGCGTCACGCGCGCTGGAGTCGTTCTTGAACAGGATGCCGCTGGGCTTGAGCACCTGGATCAGCGCGGCGACGACGTCGTCCTTGTGCGCCTCCATGGTCGCCGAGGCCAGTTGCACCACGAGGATGTCGAAGAAACGGTCGACCACCAGGCCCGGCAGCAGGTCGGAGTCGCCGTAGACCAGGCGGTAGCAGGGTTTGTCGAACAGGCGCTCGCGCAGGCTCAGGGCGACGTTGAGGCGATGCACCAGCAGCGACTTGTCCAGCACGTGCTTGACGTCGCGCGACAGCAGGCGGGCGCAGATCAGGTTGTTCGGGCTCATCGCGACGATGCCCAGCGGCTTGCCGCCGGCCGCTTCGAGGATGGCCTGGTCGCCGGCGGCGAACCCGTGCAGCGGGGTGGCGGCGACGTCGATCTCGTTGCTGTAGACCCACAGGTGGCCGGCGCGCAGGCGTCGGTCGGCGTTGGCTTTCAGGCGCAGGCTGGGCAGGGAGGGCATGAGTTCGGGCTCCGCAGATAAAAGAGCGGAATTATAGCGGGTTGCGCCTGCGCCCGCTGTTTACAAAAGTCTGCTGCTGGCCGGGTCGGGCTTTGGCTAAACTGTGGCGTACTTCTCACTTCGTACGTGCGTGCCATGGCCTTCGAACTCTCCGCCGAACAGATCCAGCAAGCCCTGCAGGGCATCAGTGTGCCGCCGCAGCCGCAGATCATGGTGGATCTGCAGATGGAGCAGATCATGCCCAACCCCGATCTGCGCACCATCGCCAAGCTGATCAGTCAGGACCCGGGGCTGTCCGGTGCGCTGCTGAAGATCGTCAACTCGGCGCATTTCGGCCTGTCCAACCGCATCGCCTCGATCCAGCAGGCGGTCAACCTGCTCGGTTGCAACACGGTGATCAATCTGATCAACGCGCAATCGATCAAGGGCGAGCTGACCGATGAGGCGATTCTGGTGCTCAACCGCTTCTGGGACAGCGCCCAGGACGTGGCCATGACCTGCCTGACGCTGGCCAAGCGCCTCGGCTACCAGTCGCCCGACGAGGCCTACAGCCTGGGTCTGTTCCACGATTGCGGCATCCCGTTGATGCTCAAGCGCTTCCCCAACTACATGGAAGTGCTGGAGGAGGCCTACGCCAGTGCCAGCGACGAACGCCGGGTGGTGGATACCGAGAACCGCATGCTCACCACCAACCATGCCGTGGTGGGTTACTTCACCGCACGCTCCTGGCGCTTGCCGGAGCATCTCTGCGAAGTCATCGCCAACCACCACAACGCGCTGTCGATCTTCAGCGACGAATCCTCGCGCGATGCGCAGCTCAAGACGCTGCTGGGCATCCTCAAGATGGCCGAACACATCTGCGAGTCGCACCGTGTGCTCGGCGGGCAGGCCGTCGACCTGGAGTGGCAGTACATCTCGCAGCCAATCCTGGAATACGTGGGCCTGTCCGAGTACGACTTCGAGAACCTGCGCGAGAGCATTCGCGACCTGGCGGTGATGTAGCCAGGCGCGCCATGGCGGGCGGGCAGCGCCGCTCGCCGTGGCGCGCTACCGTTCTGCCTGTCGCTCCTGCTAAGGTGGCGCACCGCCGTTGTCCTGTCCTGCTGCCATGCCCGAATTGCCAGAAGTCGAAACCACCCGTCGCGGCATTGCGCCGTACCTCGAAGGCCAGCGCGTCACGCGCGTCATCGTGCGCGAGCGCCGTCTGCGCTGGCCCATCCCCGAAGACCTGGACGTGCGCCTGTCCGGCCAGCGCATCGAGTGCGTCGAGCGGCGCGCCAAGTACCTGCTGATCAAGGCCGAAGTCGGCAGCCTGATCAGCCACCTGGGCATGTCCGGCAGCTTGCGCCTGGTCGAGTGCGGCCTGGCCGCGGCCAAGCACGAGCACGTGGATATCGAGCTGGAGTCGGGCCTGGCCCTGCGTTACACCGACCCGCGTCGTTTCGGCGCGCTGCTGTGGAGCGACGACCCGTTGCGCCACGAGCTGCTCAGCAAGCTCGGCCCCGAACCGCTGGGCGGTCTGTTCGACGGTGAGCGCCTGTTCCAGCTGTCACGCGGGCGCAGCATGGCGGTCAAGCCCTTCATCATGGACAACGCCGTGGTGGTCGGGGTGGGCAACATCTACGCCACCGAGGCCCTGTTCGCCGCCGGTATCGACCCACGGCGCGAGGCCGGGGCGATCTCGCGGGCACGCTACCTGCGCCTGGCCGAGGAGATCAAGCGCATTCTCGCCCACGCCATCGAGCGTGGCGGCACCACCCTGCGTGACTTCGTCGGCGGCGACGGCCAGCCTGGCTACTTCCAGCAGGAACTGTTCGCCTACGGGCGCGCTAGCGAGTTCTGCAAGGTCTGTGGCAGCACCCTGCGCGAGGTGAAACTGGGCCAGCGCGCCAGCGTGTACTGCCCCAAGTGTCAGCGCTGAGACGCTGACGGCGGCCCGCCGGATAGCCTGCGGCGGGTAGCCTGATACCCAGAATAAGAACAAGAGGTCGATCGATGTCCGCTAACTACCTGCCGCCCAACCCGGCTGCCGAATGGCTGGGACGCAGCGTGCTGAAACTCCTGGGCTGGCGTATCGAGGGGGCGCTGCCGAAACTCGACAAGTTCGTCGCCATCGGTGCCCACCACACGTCCAACTGGGACTTCGTGATCTTCATCGCACTGAAATTCGTGCTGCGCCTCAACGCCCGCTGGTTCGGCAAGCACAGCATCTTTCGCTGGCCGTTCGGCGGCCTGATGCGCGCCTGGGGCGGTATCGCCATCCGCCGCGAGCGTCAGCTGAACACCGTCGAGCAGGCCGTACAGGCCTTTCGCGAGCATGATGAGTTCATCCTGGTGCTCTCGCCCGAGGGCACGCGCAAGAAGGTCGAGCGCTGGAAGATGGGCTTCTACCACATCGCCCAGGGGGCTGGCGTACCCATCGTCCTGGCGGCGCTGGATTACCAGCATCGCCGCGTGGTGATCGGCCCGACCTTTCAGCCCAGCGGCGACGAAAAGGCCGATCTGGCAGCCATGCTGGCGTTCTTCCGGCCTTATGTACCGAAAAAGCCGGAGTACGCGTTTCATGGCGATTGACGTCCGTCACGCTGACAATTGCCAATGCGCTGTTATAGTTACTGGCACTTTCCCGAAAAACCTGAAGGATCGATCCATGAAAGCGTTCCGCACAACCGCTGCTGTCCTGGCGCTGACCTCTGGCCTGCTGGCGCTGCCGGCACAGGCGGAAGTGGTTCAGCAGAACGCCAGCGGCGACCCGATCTACTCCGTCGAAGCCCCGAAGGGCTACGCCATGGTCGGTGACCTGGTCATCGCCCGCCCGCTGCTGATCGGCGCCACCGCCATCGGCGCCGCGGCCTTCATCGTCAGCCTGCCGTTCACCGCACTGGGCGGCAACGTCGGTGAAGCCGCACAGTCCCTGGTGGTCGAGCCGGGCAAAGAGGCGTTCGTACGCTGCCTCGGCTGCACCAGCAGTGGCTACAAGCAGGACTGATCCGCTGTAGGCTTCTGTACACGGCCCCTCGCCTCGGTTTCGAGGCGAGGGGCCGTTTGCGTTTGTACACCGCTAAAAGGATGGAACGGTGCCGATGAAGTACCTGCGCTGGGTGATGCTGTGTCTGCTGGTCGTGGGGTTGATCGCCTCGTTCTGGTTCAGCCAGGGTTGGTTGCAGTTGTGCGCCGGCCTGGCGGTGTTCCTGTTCGGCATGCAGTGCCTGGAGGAGGGCCTGCGTCAACTGGCCGGCAGCAAGCTGGAGCAGATCCTCGCGCGCAGTACCTCGACGTCCTTCAAGAGCCTGCTGTTCGGCATCGGTGGCACGCTGCTGCTGCAGTCCAGCACCCTGGTGTCGCTGCTCACCATCGCCTTCATCAGCACCGGGCTGATCCAGCTGGCCGGTGGCATCGCCATCCTGTTCGGCGCCAACCTGGGCGCCACCAGCGGCATCTGGCTGCTGGCGCTGGCCGGGCAGAACCTCAGCCTCAGTCCCCTGGCGCTGCCGCTGCTGGTCTTCGGCGTGCTGGCCGGTTTCTTCGGCACCCGGAGCAAGGCGGCAGGGCGCATCGTGCTGGGCATTGCCTTCATCTTCCTCGGTATCGACCAGATCAAGGACGGCTTCGCCAGTTTCGGTGACCTGGACATGACCGGCATGCAGGCGGGCGGGCTGGCAGGCGCACTGCTGTTCACGGCCATCGGTATGGCCATCACCGTGGTGCTGCAGTCCAGCCATGCGACCCTGATGCTGACGCTGGCGGCCCTGGCCAGTGGTCAGCTGGAGCTGGGGCAGAGCCTGGCCATCGCCATCGGTTCGAATGTCGGCAGCAGCGTGACCACGGCGTTCGTCGGCTCCCTGGGTGGCAACCGCAGCGGCCAGCGCCTTGCCCTGGCCCATGTGCTGTTCAACATCACCACCGGGACACTGGCCTTCTGCCTGCTCGGGCCGTTGACCTGGCTGGTGCACGCCCTGGCCGAACCGCTGGGGCTGGGTGACAACAGCCTGATCCAGCTGGCGATGTTCCACACCCTCTTCAACGCCATGGGCGTCGCCCTGTTCTGGCCATTGCAGGAGCGCCTGGCGCGCGTCCTGATTCGCTGGTTGCCGGAGCGCGCCGAGCCTCAGGTACTGATCACCGAGCTGCTGCCCGAGCAGGTCGTCGAGCCCCAGCGCACCCAGGCCCGCTATCTCAGCGAGCGCGCACTGGACTCGGTCGAGGCCGCTTCCGGGGCCGTGGTGCAGGAGCTGGGGCACCTCGGGCGCCTGAGCCTGGAGGTGATCTGCCACGCCCTCTACCTGCCCGTGGACCAGCTGGCGCGCTCGCGGGCCGACGAGCAGCTGCTGCAGGCCAAGCCCTCGCACGCCGGCTTCGATGCCGAACACCTCTACCAGTTTCATATCAAGGGCGTTTACGGCGACCTGCTGAGCTTCATGGGGCGCATGGAACTGCCGATGGACGAGGCGCACCAGCAGTTCTGGGTGAGCTGTCAGCTGGCCGCGTTGCAACTGGTGGATGCGGTCAAGGATGCCAAGCACCTGCAGAAGAACCTGGGGCACTACCTCGATGCGCCGCCATCGGCGGTGCGCGATGCCTACGTGGAACTGCGGCGCCACCTGCTGACGACCCTGCATGAGGTGCGCGAACTGGCGCGCAGCGATCTGCCCGAGGATGTCTGGCAGTCACGCCTGCGCTGGCTCGACGAGCAGGCGGCGGGTTTCGATGCGGGCTTCCGCCAGCGGCTGTTCGCCGATGTGCGCAGCGGACGCCTGGATGGCCTGCAGACCAGCTCGCTGATGAACGACCTGGGCTATGCCAGCCGCATCTTCCAGAGCCTGCGCAACGTGCTCATGCTTGGCAGCGAGCAGGCGCTGTTCCGCGAGCTGCGCCAGTTCGGCGACGAGCAGGAAAGCCTGATCAAGCTCTCGTAGCGGCCCGCCCCTCGCACAGCGCACGGGCTCCGTGGGAGGGGCTTCAGTCGCGCTGGCGCCTGTGCTTACTCGCCCGCCGGCACCAGCGCCTCACCGATCCCGCGCGGGTCGCTGGCCGCCTGGACGGCGCCACTCACCTTGTTCCAGAACAGCACCTGCTGGTTGCCGTACTGCCGGTCCAGGCGCTTGAGCTGGTAGCCGCGCTTCTGCAGCTCGGCGATCTGCTCGGCGCTGAAGGTGTCCGGCTCGTGCTCGATCACGTCGGGTAGGAACTGATGGTGGTAGCGGGCCACGACCGGCCAGCGCTCGATGGGCTGATCGTCCAGGTACTCCAGCATCGACAGCAGCACCATGCTGGGGATGCGGCTGCCGCCGGGGGTGCCGAAGGCGGTGAATTCGTCGTTGCTTTCGAGGAAGCTCGGGCTCATCGAGGACAGCGGGCGCTTGCCGCCGGCGATCGCGTTGACCTCGCTGCCGGCCAGGCCATAGGCATTCGAGCCCTGCACGTCGGCGGCGAAATCGTCCATTTCATCGTTGAGCAACACACCCGTGCCGGGCACGGTGAAGGCGGCGCCGAACGGCAGGTTGACCGACAGGGTGGCGGCAACCGAGTTGCCCTGGGCGTCGAGTACGGCGAAGTGCGTGGTGTGGTCGCCTTCATGCCAGGTGCCGGCCGGTGGCAGGGCGGAACTCGGCGTGGCCTGCTCAGGGTCGATGCTGCCGGCCAGCACGGCGAGGTGGCCGGGCGAGAGCATCTCCTGCAGCGGGTTCTTGACGAAATCCGGGTCGCCCAGCAGGGCGCGATCACGGTACGCCCGGCGCAGGGCCTCGACCACGTAGTGCACGCGCTGCACCGGTTCGGCTTCCTGCCAGGGCAGTTGCTGGAGTATCGCCAGGCTCTGGGCCAGCGCCACGCCGCCTGCAGAGGGGGGCGGCGCGCTGATCAGCTCGTGGCCGTCCTCGAGGCGAAAGCGCAGCGGCTCGCGACGCGCCACGCGGTACTCGCGCAGGTCGTCGAGCGTCCAGATACCGCCGGCCTGGCGTACGCCCGCGGCGAGGCGCTCGGCAATCGGGCCCTGGTAGAAGCCGGCGCGGCCGTGATCGGCCAGGGCCTGCAGGGTGACGGCCAGGTCCGCCTGGCGCAGCAACTGGCCTTCGGCGGGCACGTCGCCCTGGTCGAGGAACAGCTTCGCGCTTTCCGCATCGTCACGCAGCGCGGCCAGGCGCCAGGTGGCCCGTTCGCGGTAGACACGGTCCACGGCAAAGCCTTCCCTGGCCAGGCGAATGGCCGGTGCCAGGCTGGTTTTCAGCGGCAGGCGCCCGTGATGCTCGGCCAGCTCCACCAGGGCGGCCGGCAAGCCGGGAATGGCGGCGGCCAGTGCGCCATTGAGCGACAGCTCGCGCTGCACCTTGCCGTCACGCACGTAGAGGTCCGCCTTGGCCTCCAGCGGCGCCCGTTCGCGTGCATCGATGAAGTCGTAGCGGGGCGTGTCGCCTGCGCTGCGCAGGAGGAAGAAACCACCGCCGCCCAGGCCGGAGCCGTAGGGTTCGACCACGGCCAGCGCAGCGCTGGCGGCGACGGCGGCATCGAAGGCGTTGCCGCCGGCGTCGAGTATCTGCTTGGCGGCCGCAGTGGCGGCCGGGTGAGCGGTGGCAATGGCGGGCTGGTGCGGTGCTGCCTGGGCCAGCAGGCTGGCGCCGAGCAGCAGGGTCGATAGCAGGAGGTTGCGCAACATGCGATCTACCGGGGCGGCTGAAGGAGGCTGCAAGCTTAGCAGCCCTGGCCTGGGGATGGGCGATGCGCAGCCGCCACGGAAGGCCCTTCGCCCCCCGGGCGGGGAGGAGGGATCAGGCTTTGCCGGTGATGATGCGGTACTTCTGCATCAGCTCATCCTTGCTCTCGACGTTGTTCTCGTCGAGCGGGATGCAGTCGACCGGGCACACCTGCTGGCACTGGGGCTCGTCGTAGTGACCGACGCACTCGGTGCACAGGTTGGGGTCGATCACGTAGATCTCCTCACCCTGGGAAATGGCGCCGTTGGGGCACTCGGGTTCGCAGACGTCGCAGTTGATGCAGTCGTCGGTGATGATCAGGGACATGAAAACAACTCCTGTCGAGGCGACGCCGCGACACTGGCAGACAACGATGAGGCGAATTGTGCCGGATCGCTGCGTCTTGTGCCATTGGCCCGGCCGGTTGGGCGCTTTGCGCCCCTCTCCCGAATACAGGAGAGGGGGCGGGGAGAGGGTAGGGAACGTGGCGCCGCTTTGCCCCTCTCTCATGAATGGGAGAGGGGCATCCGACAGGCGTGAACGGCCGGCGCTTATTGCTTGCGGAAGCGCTCGTTCAGGGCGTCGGCGACGGCCGGATGGACGAACTTGCTGATGTCGCCACCGAGCGCGGCGATCTCGCGGACCAGGGTCGAGGAGATGAAGGAGTACTTTTCCGACGGGGTCAGGAACAGGCTCTCGACATCCGGCGCCAGTTGCCGGTTCATGTTGGCCAGCTGGAACTCATACTCGAAGTCCGACACGGCGCGCAGGCCGCGCAGGAACACGTTGGCACCCTGTTCCTTGACGAAGTGTGCAAGCAGGCTGGAGAAGCCCACGACTTCCACGTTGGGCAGGTGCCTGGTGACCTCGCGGGCCAGTTCCACGCGTTGTTCCAGCGGGAACAGCGGGTTCTTCTTGGGGCTGGCGGCGACGGCGATGATGACGTGATCGAACAGGCGCGCAGCGCGTTCGACCAGATCACCGTGGCCCTTGGTGATGGGGTCGAAGGTGCCGGGGTATAACACTCGATTCATCGGGACGTCCTGGCGGGTCGAAAAGGAGTCGGATGGTAGCGCAGCGCATCCCGGCGGCCAAGCCGCAGGGATGCGCCGTCTGTTCCTGACTCAGGGGCGGTGCGTCTAGCTCGGGCTTTTCAGGCGCTCGGCCAGGAGCGTCGCCAGTTTCGCCGTGAGCCCGTAGATCGACAGCTGCGGGTTGGCACCGATGCTGGTGGGGAACAGCGAGCCGTCATGGACCGACAGGTTGGCCAACTGGTGGTGCCGGCCGAGGCTGTCCACCACCGCCGTCTGCGGGTCTTCACCCATGGCGCAGCCGCCCATCACGTGGGCGCTGCCCAGGCGCGTGCGGTACAGCGCCAGGTCGAGGTTTTCGATCATCTCCCGGGCCTCGCGCCAGGTGCTGACGAAGCGCGCATCGGCATGGGTCGGCATCACCGCCTTGGCGCCGGCGGCGAACTGGATCTCGGCCATGGTCAGGAAGGCCCGGCGCACACCGTCCCAGGTGTAGTCGGTCATCTGGTAGTCGAGCACCGGGCTGCCGTCGCCGCGCAGTTCCACGCGCCCTTCGGCGCTGTCCGGGTGGAAGCCGTCACGCAGCAGGGCGAGCATCACGTTGGTGTAGGGCAACTGCTCCATGCGCAGGGCATTCTCGCGGCCGAATTCGCCGAGCAGGGTGCTGGTCAGCGCCGGTTGCAGCGGCGGCACTTCCAGTTTGTAGGACAGGCGCCCGGTGGTGCCGTCGTCCCACTGGAAATGATCGGAATAGAGCGACTGGGGCGCGCCGTAGAAGGGGTTGATCACCTGCTCGAACTGCGCGGCGGAGAAGTTCACCAGGTGCAGGTAGGTCCGGCGGCCGATGCGCTGGTGCGGGTCCGGCGCTGCGGAACGCAGCAGGATGCCTGGGGTGTTGATGCCGCCGCCGGCCAGCACGTAGTGCCGCGCCTTGACGCGGATGCGCTTGCCGTTGGGCGCCACGCAGCGCGCATCCATGCCCAGGCAGTCGAGGCCGACCACCTGATCGCCTTCGATCACCAGCTTGTCGGCGCGGGCCAGGTAGAGCAGCTCGCCGCCCGCCTCGAGGGTGGCGGGGATGGTGGTGACCAGCATCGACTGCTTGGCATTGGTCGGGCAGCCCATGCCGCAGTAGCCGAGGTTCCAGCAGCCGCGCACGTTGCGCGGGATCACCGCCCAGTGATAGCCGAGCTTGTCGCAACCGGTGCGGATCACCTCGTTGTTGGCATTCGGCGGTACCACCCAGGGCGCGACCCCCAGACGCTGCTCCATCTTCTCGAACCAGGGCGCCATCGACTCGACGTCATGGCCTTGCACGCCATGGGCTTCGGCCCAGTGCGCCAGGGTCTGCGCGGGCGTGCGGAAACTGCTGGTCCAGTTGATCAGCGTGGTGCCCCCGACGGCGCGGCCTTGCAGGATGGTGACGGCGCCATCCTTGCTCATGCGACCGATGCCCTCCTGATAGAGCGTCGGGTAGGCCTCGGCTTCCTGCATCTTGAAGTCATCGCTGGTCTTCAGCGGGCCTTCTTCGATCAGCAGCACCTTGTAGCCGGCGGCGCTGAGGATCTCCGCCGTGGTCCCGCCGCCGGCACCGCTGCCGACGATGGCGACATCCGCCTCCAGCGTCAGGTCGTTTTCCAGACGTGAACCGTCATGGGTTTTCCAGCCTTTGGCCAGGCCTTGCTTGAACAAATCGGGTACGGGCATCGTTTTTCCTCGGGTCACCGAAACCTGCTGTGCGATCCGCGTGCGGCGTCAGCTCCTCGCCCGTGATTCGGCGTACTTCAGTACGGCCTCGCCACGTGCTGCGAGCCTTCCTTGCACTCGAATCGCTCGCTGCGGTTTCAGAGGCATCATTCTGATAATGGCGGTTGGCTGAATTCAGACGGTGGGCGGGCCGGGATAGCCGCAGTGTGCCCAGGACTCCGGCCGGCCATACCAGGCCATCATCACCAGTTGCAGCAGCGAGGCATGGCCCATGCGCAACAGGCTCAGGCTGCTGTTCTGCCAGCGTTCGAGGAAGTGCCGCACATCGTCGGCACTGGCGTTCTCCCAGCTGCCCCAGATCCCGGTCAGCGGGCCGCGGGTGATGGTCAGTGCCAGCACGTCGAACAGCTGCACGGTGAGCTTCTGCATCTCTGGGGAGAAGTGCGCCAGGCCGTTGTCGATGCTGCGCAAGGTGCCCTCGACGGCCTGCGGCATGCGTTCGCTGGCGACGGCGCCGTCGAGCATGACTGGGATCAGTGCCTTGAGAAACGGCAGGTCGCTGCTGCGCAGGATCAGGTAGCCGCTGGCCGGCGTGCCGGCCGAGCAACCGCTGAGCGTGGCGGTGAGTCCGGCCGTGCCGAGCAGCGCCGTGCCCATCAGGCCGACCTTGAGCAGGCTGCGCCGCGACAGCTGCGGCGCATCTGGAGTGGTGTCGTTCATTGTTGTTATCACCAGGCGTAGAGCGGGCCGGGCCCGCGTTGATCAGCGCACGAACAGTTTGTAGACCAGCTTCTGGATCGACTTGCCATAGGGCGGGTAGATCAGGCGCGCCGCGTTGAAGCGTTGCTTGATGAACACCCCCTTGGCCTTGCTGAACGTCAGGAACCCTTCGTGGCCGTGGTAGTGGCCCATGCCCGACGGGCCGATGCCGCCGAACGGCATGTCGTCCTGGGCCACGTGCAGCAGGGTGTCGTTCAGGCACACGCCACCGGAATGGGTTTCGTGCAGCACGCGCTGCTGCTCGTGCTTGTCGTAGCCGAAGTAGTACAGCGCCAGCGGACGGGGCCGCGCGTTGACGTAGGCGAAGGCATCTTCCAGGCGGTCGTATGGCACCACCGGCAGCAGCGGGCCGAAGATCTCGTCCTGCATCAGCTTCATCTCGTCGTTGACGTCCAGTACCAGGCTCTGCGGCAGGCGCCGGCCCTGGGCTTCGGGGTAGAGCGGGACGATGCGTGCGCCCTTGGCCTCGGCGTCCTGCAGGTAGCCGTTGAGGCGTGCCAGCTGGCGCTCGTTGATGATCGCCGTGTAGTCCGGGTTGTCCTGCAGTTGCGGGTAGAAGCGCTGCACCACCTCGCGGTAGGCGCTGACGAAGCCTTCGATGCGGTCACGCGGTACCAGCACGTAGTCCGGGGCCACGCAGGTCTGTCCGGCGTTGAGGGTCTTGCCGAAGGCAATGCGCTCGGCGGCGTCTGCCAGCGGCACCTCGGCCGATACGATGGCCGGCGACTTGCCGCCCAGCTCCAGGGTCACCGGGGTGAGGTTTTCCGCGGCAGCACGCATCACGTGCTTGCCGATGCTGGTGGCGCCGGTGAACAGCAGGTGGTCGAACGGCAACCTGGAGAAGGCCACGCCCACCTCGGCCTCGCCCAGGGCGACGCTGACCAGGTCCTCGGGGAAGATGCGCGCCAGCAGGTCCTTGATCAGTTGCGAGGTGGCCGGGGTGGACTCGCTCATCTTGATCATCACCCGGTTGCCGGCGGCCAGGGCGGCGGTCAACGGGCCGATGGCCAGGAACAGCGGGTAGTTCCACGGCACGATGATGCCGGCCACGCCCAGTGGCTGGTAGATGACCTTGGCCGAGGCCGGCAAGAACTGCATGCCGACGCTGCGGCGCGACGGCTTCATCCACTTGCGGATGCGCCGGGTCGCGTAGTCGATGCCATGCAGGCTCGGCATCAGCTCGGCGAGCAAGGTCTCGTCAGCGGAACGGTTGCTGAAGTCTTCGGAGATCGCCGCGACCAGGGCGTCCTGCTGCTGGACCAGCAGCTCGCGCAGGGTCTTGAGCCACTGGATGCGCTGCTCGGCTGACGGCATGGGGTTGGCGCCGAAGGCAGAGCGTTGCAGGGCAAAGGTGTTTTCCAGCTGGTTGATCTGCTGTTGGCTGTGCTGCAGGTAGGCGATGTCGGCGACCATGGGGATTCTCCTCGACGTTCCAGCTGGGCGTGGTTGCACGCTCCGATTCGACTGAACTGGATTTTTAGAGCAATTACTCTAATGTGTCAAATAGGATGCCGCGTGACGCTGTCCGCTGCACCCTAACCAAAGGTCAGCGAAAGCCTGCCGGTTGCACCGGGGGTAACACTTCGCCGGTTTCTGCCTGTACCTTTGCCTCTTTTCGACGTCGAGACCGAGCTGCGAGATGGCGCCACCCAAGACCCGCGATCGCATCGTTGCCGAGAGCCTGGCCCTGTTCAACAGCCAGGGCGAGCGCAATGTCACCACCAACCACATCGCCGCGCACCTGGGGATTTCGCCGGGCAATCTGTATTACCACTTCCGCAACAAGCAGGTGATCATCGCCGAGCTGTTCGCCCAGTACGAAGCCCAGGTCGACAGCTTTCTGCGCCTGCCCGAGCAGCGCGCGCTGACGGTGGACGACAAGACCTTCTATCTGGAGGCGCTGCTGGCGGCGATGTGGCACTACCGCTTCCTGCATCGCGACCTGGAGCACCTGCTGGAGTCCGACGCCGAGCTGGCCGAGCGTTACCGCGCCTTCGCCCGGCGTTGCCTGGTTGGCGCGCAGTCCATCTACCAGGGGTTCGTCGACGCCGGCATCCTGCTGATGACCCCGGCGCAGATCGAGGCGCTGACGCTCAACAGCTGGATCATCATGACCTCCTGGGTACGCTTTCTCTGCACCGCCGGCGCCAACCCGGACAACCTCAGTCAGGACATGCTGCGCCGTGGCATCTATCAGGTGCTGGCGCTGGAAGGCGGCTACATAGCGCCCTCGGCACGCGAGGCGGTCGAGGCGCTGTACGGTCGTCTGCATGTGCCGCTGGAGCAGGTGCTGGGCTGATTGCCACTCGTCTCCGGTCTCGGCAGGAGGGGCTACGTCTGCGCATGCCGCGCAGGGGCGGCGCCGGTCGCGATCATTCGAGGCTCGCCAGCCACTGTGGGATACGCCGCTCCAGGTAATACACCGGCTTGCGCGGGCTGCCTTCGACGAAGCCGACATGGCCGCCCCTGGCGTGCAGTTCGAACTCGGTGCCGGGCGCCAGCTCGCTGGCTTCGGGCAGGCTGTGGCGGAAGATGAAAGGGTCGTCCGCGGCCTGGATCAGCAGGGCAGGGGTGCGGATCGCGCCGAGGTAGAAACGGCTCGACGCGCGGCGGTAGTAGTCGTGGGCGTCGGCGAAGCCATGCAGCGGCGCGGTGATACGGCCGTCGAAGTCCCAGAAGGTGCGCATGCCGTCCAGCGGTCCCAGCCGTTCCAGTACCGACAGGCGCTCGCCCTGGCCCTGCTCGGCGAACAGGCGCTGCTTGTTGTTCACGTAGGCGACCATCTCGCGCATGAAGTGCGCCTGGTATACCCGCGAGAAGCCCAGGCCGATGCGGTCCGCGCACTGGTCCAGGCGAAACGGCACGGACACCGCCACGGCGCCGCGCAACAGGCTCTGCGCGCCGCTTTCCCCCAGGTACTTGAGCAGCACGTTGCCACCCAGCGAGTAGCCGACCGCATACAGCGCTGCCATCGGCCGTTGCGCACGCAGATGGGCCACTGTCGCGGCCAGGTCCTCGCTGGCCCCGGAGTGGTAGCCGCGTGGCAGCAGGTTGGGTTCGCCTGAGCAGCCGCGCCAGTTCAGCGCCACGCTGGCCCAGCCGCGTGCAGCCAGGGTCTGCTGCAGGCCCAGCACGTACAGTGAGTCGGAGCTGCCGGTCAGGCCGTGCAGCACCAGTACCAGCGGCGCGTGGGCGTCGTGCGGGCCATGCCAGTCGAGGTCGAGGAAGTCGCCGTCGTCCAGCCACAGACGCTCACGCCGGCGCTGCAATTGCGGCGGCTTGCGGCAGAAGGGGTTCCACAGCGTCTGCAGGTGCGGGCCGGGGAGCCACCAGGCGGGCTGGAAGGGCGTCATGGAACTGTCCTGTCGGGGGATGGTGTTTTTACCCATATACCGCCGTGTTGGTGGATGTAAAAGGCAACATCCACCCTGCATGGCGTTCAGCGTGGCCTGGTCGGGTGGATGGCGCTTGCCTCGCCAGCACTCACACCAGGCAGGTCACTGTGCGCTGCGTTGCCACAGCGCATAGTGCACCTGGCCGGTGTGTTTCTCGCGGTGCAGGCGCCAATTGCCGGGCAGGCCCAGGGTCGAGGGCGCCGTCTCGCTTTCGGTATAGATCCAGGCGTCAGCGGCCAGCCAGCCCTGCGTTTCCAGCAGCGTGCAGGCAGCTTGCAGCAGGTCCTTGTGGAACGGCGGGTCGAGCAGGACGATGTCGAAGCATCGCGGGGCCGGGCGCGCCAGCAGCTGCAGGGCATCGCCCAGCTGGATCTCGCCGGCGCTGCACTGCAGGGTCGCCAGGTGTCCGCGCAGGGCGTTCACCGACGCCGGGTTGAGATCGCAGGCCAGGCCGCTGGCGGCGCCACGCGACAGCGCTTCGAGCAGCAGGGCGCCGCTGCCGGCGAAGGGGTCGAGCACGTGGGCGCCCTCGACATAGGGTGCCAGCCAGTTGAACAGGGTCTCGCGCACCCGGTCCGGGGTCGGGCGCAGGCCCGGACCGTCGGGAAAGGCGAAGCGCCGCGAGCGCCACTCGCCGCCGATGATGCGCAACTGGCCCTGGCCGCCATGGGCCTTGCCGGGCGCCTTCTGCGGGGTACGGCCGCGCATCAGTGCGGCACCGTGCTGGGCAGCTCGCTGGGGCGCTCGGTGGGCGGCGGCAGTTCCTTCTGCGGCACGCTCGGGCCGGCAGTGACCACCACCAGCGCGGCGGGGTCGAGGTGCCTGGCCATCGCGGCCTTCACCTGCTCGGCGGTCAGGCCCTGCACGTCGCGCATGAAGTCGTCCAGGTAGCTCAGCGGCAGGTCATAGAAGCCCATCGAGGCCAGTTGCCCGACGATGTCGGCGTTGCTCGCGGTGGACAGCGGGAAGCTGCCGGCCAGCTCGCGCTTGGCGTTGTCCAGTTCCTGCTGGGTCGGGCCGTCGCGCAGGTAGTCGGCGAGCAGCTGTTTGACCAGCGCCAGGGTGCCTTCGCTGAGTTCGGCGCGGGTCTGCAGGTTGATCATGAACGGCCCGCGCGCCTGCATGGCGCTGAAGCCGGAATAGACACCGTAGGTCAGGCCGCGTTTTTCGCGCACTTCGCTCATCAGGCGGGTGCCGAAGCCACCGCCGCCGAAGATCTGGTTGCCCAGGTACAGGGCGGCGTAGTCCGGATCGCGGCGGTCGATGCCGAGCTGGGCCAGCATCAGGTGCGTCTGGTTGGACGGGTACTCGATGTGGCTGCTGCCGGGCTTGGGCGTTTGCGGCTGGGCGATCGCGGCCAGCGCCGGACCCTGCGGCAGGGCGGCGGAGACCTGGCTGGCGATGGCTTCGGCCTCGCTGCGCGACAGGTCGCCGACCAGGGCGATCACCGCGTTGCCAGGGGTGTATGCGCGGGCGTGGAAGGCCTGCAGCTGCTGGCGGGTGATCGCCGGGATCGACTGCGGCGTGCCATCGCTCGGGTGTGCATAGGGATGCTTGCCGTACAGGTGCTCGAACAGTTCCAGGCTGGCCAGCTTGCCGGGGTTCTGCTTCTGGTACTCGAAGCCGGCGAGCAGCTGGTTCTTGATGCGCGCCAGCGAGTCGGCCGGGAAGGTCGGCTTGCCCAGCACCTGGCTGAACAGCGCCAGGGCCGGCTCGCGCTGCTCGCGGGCGCTGAGGCTGCGCAGGCTGGCCACGGCCATGTCGCGGTAGGAGCCGTTGCCGAAGTCGGCACCGAGGCCCTCGAAGCCGGCAGCGATGGCGCCGACATCCTTGCCTGGCACGCCCTCGTTGAGCATGGCATTGGTCAGGGCCGCCAGGCCTGGCACGTCGCCATCCTGGCTGCTGCCAGCGGCGAAGGTCAGGCGCAGGTCGAACATCGGTAGCTCATGGGCTTCGACGAACAGCACCTTGGCGCCTTGCGCGGTGTTCCAGGTCTGGATGTCCAGCGTGCGCCGGGTCGGTGCCTGGTTGTCGAGGGCTGCCAGTGATTGCAACTTGGCGCCTTCGCCGGTGGCCGCCGGCGTGCCGACGACGCTGCAGGCGCCCAGTGCCAGGGCGGTGGACAGGGCCAGGCCGAGCAGGCCCAGACGGCGGTGCTCAGTCTTCATGACGGGACTCCTGGTTACGGGACGCTTCGGGCAGGACGTGGGCGACGCTCAGGCGGTCGCGGACGAAGAAGGTGCGAGCAGCCTGCTGGATGTCGGCCGGGGTCACGGCTTCCAGCTCGGCCAGTTCCTGGTCGATCAGCTTCCAGGACAGGCCGACGGTCTCCAGCTGGCCGATGCTGGTGGCCTGGCTGGTGATCGAATCGCGCTCATAGACCAGGCCGGCAATGACCTGGGCGCGCACCCGCGCCAGCTCGGCGGCGGATGGCGGCGTCTTCTTCAGGGCTTCCAGTTCGCGCCACAGGCCGGCTTCGGCCTGCTCCAGGGTCTTGCCTTTCTGCACGTTGGGCGTGGCCGTGAGGACGAACAGGCTGTCGCCACGGGTGAAGGCGTTGTACCAGGCGCTGGCGCCGGAGACGAGTTCCTCGCCACGTTCCAGGCGTGTGGACAGGCGTGCGCTGTAGCCGCCGTCGAGCAGGGCCGCCGCCAGGCGCAGGGCGTAGACCTGGCGCGGCGTCGCGGTGGTGGCCAGGCTGGGCACGTTGAAGCCCATCATCAGGTTCGGCAGTTGGGTCTTGAGGTAGAGCGTGGTGCGTCGTTCACCGGCGGCCTGCAGCTCCAGCGGCAGCTTGGCCTTGGGCACCTCGCGGCGCGGGATGGCGGCGAAGTAGCGCTGGGCCAGGCTCTTCACCTGATCGACGCTGACGTCGCCGACCACCACCAGGGTGGCGTTGTTCGGCGCGTACCACTGGCGATACCAGGCGCGCAGTTCGTCGATGTGCATGCGCTCCAGGTCGGCCATCCAGCCGATGGTGGGGATGCCGTAGCCGCTGGCCGGGTAGGCCATGGCCTTGAACAGCTCGAAGGCCTTGGACGAGGGACGGTCGTCGGTGCGCAGGCGGCGTTCCTCCTTGATCACCTCGATTTCCTTGTCGAACTCGTTGGCCGGCAGCTGCAGGCTGGCCAGGCGGTCGGCCTCCAGCTCCAGTGCCACGCCCAGACGGTCGCTGGCCAGGACCTGGTAGTAGGCGGTGTAGTCGTCGCTGGTGAAGGCGTTCTCTTCCGCCCCCAGGTCGCGCAGCACCTGCGAGGCCTCGCCCGGGCCGAGCTTGGCGCTGCCCTTGAACATCATGTGCTCCAGGGCATGGGACAGGCCGGTGGAGCCGGGTGTCTCGTAGCTGGAGCCGACCTTGTACCAGAGCTGGGAGACCACCACGGGGGCGCGGTGGTCTTCGCGCACGATGACCTTGAGGCCATTGTCGAGACTGAATTCGTGGGTGGGTTGAGCGGGTGAGGCGAAGGCCACCATTGGCGCGCAAAGGGCGCCGAACAGCAGGCCGAGGGAACGGCGGGCAATGGCATTCATCGAGAGTCTGACCTGTCGGATAGCCTGGGCGGTCGTACCGCCAGCGGGCGAAGAGGTGCTAGGATACCCCATCCTTTTCCGGGGCGGCGCAGCAAGGCTTTGCAGCCTGTGAGCGAACGCTCCCTTGAGATGCAAGCGACCCATGTTTGGTTCCAATGACGACAAGAAGTCGCCGGCCGATGCCGGCGCGCAGAACCCGCCTGTGACCGAAGAAAAGAAATCCCTGTTCAGCTGGTGGCGCAAGAAACCCGCCGCGTCGACGCCTGAGGCGGCGCCCGAGCCTGTGCCGGGCGTGGCTGACGAGGCCGCGAATGCGCCTGCCGCCGAGGTGCAGGAGACGCCTGCGCCGCGCCTCGACACACTCCCCGAGCCGCAGCCCGAGGCCCCGGCGCCTGTCGTCGGAGCCGCGCCGGTGGTGCCGAGTCCTGCTCCGGCACCTGCCCCGGTTGTCGAGGCGGCGCCGAGCCCGGCTGCTGTCCCGGTCGCCGAGCCCACGCCGAGCCCGGCCATCGCTGCAGTGCCCGAGCCGGTCGCAGTCGCCGAACCGGCTGCAGCGGAAGTGCAGGCGCCCGCCGCGCCGGTTGCTGCCACCCAGGACAAGCCGGGCTTCTTCGCTCGCCTCAAACAGGGCCTGTCCAAGACCAGCGCCAGCCTGGGCGAGGGCATGGCCAGCCTGTTCCTTGGCAAGAAGGCCATCGACGACGACCTGCTCGACGACCTGGAAACCCGCCTGCTCACCGCCGACGTCGGCGTCGAGGCGACCACCGCGATCATCGGCAACCTGACCAAGCGCGTGGCGCGCAAGGAGCTGGCCGACAGCGGCGCGCTGTACAAGGCGCTGCAGGAAGAGCTGGTGACCCTGCTCAAGCCGGTCGAACAACCGCTACAGATCGACAGTGCCAAGCAGCCCTACGTGATCCTCGTGGTCGGCGTGAACGGCGTCGGCAAGACCACCACCATCGGCAAGCTGGCCAAGAAGCTGCAGCTCGACGGCAAGAAGGTCATGCTCGCCGCTGGCGATACCTTCCGCGCCGCTGCCGTGGAGCAGCTGCAGGTCTGGGGTGAGCGCAACAACATCGCGGTGATCGCCCAGCACACCGGTGCCGACTCGGCTTCGGTGATCTTCGACGCGGTCCAGGCGGCCAAGTCGCGTGGCGTCGACGTGCTGATCGCCGACACCGCCGGGCGCCTGCACACCAAGGACAACCTGATGGAAGAGCTGAAGAAGGTCCGTCGGGTGATCGGTAAGCTGGACGACACGGCGCCGCACGAAGTGCTGCTGGTGCTCGACGCCGGCACCGGACAGAACGCCATCAGCCAGGCCAAGCAGTTCAATCAGACTGTGAACCTCACCGGTCTGGCGTTGACCAAGCTCGACGGCACTGCCAAGGGCGGGGTCATCTTCGCCCTGGCCAAGCAGTTCGGCCTGCCGATCCGCTACATCGGCGTGGGTGAAGGCATCGACGACCTGCGCCCGTTCCAGGCCCAGGACTTCGTCCAGGCACTCTTCGAGGAGCGTGAACGCGGATGATCCGATTCGAGCAGGTCGCCAAGCGTTATCCCAATGGCCATGTCGGGCTGCACGAACTGACCTTCCGCGTTCGCCCCGGCGAGTTTCTCTTCGTCACCGGCCACTCCGGCGCCGGCAAGAGCACGCTGCTGCGCCTGCTGCTGGCGATGGAACGGCCCACCAGCGGCAAGCTGCTGCTGGCCGGGCAGGACCTGTCGACCATCACCAACGCGCAGATTCCCTTCCTGCGCCGACAGATCGGTGTGGTGTTCCAGAACCACCAGCTGCTGTTCGACCGCACGGTGTACGACAACGTCGCCCTGCCGCTGCAGATTCTCGGCCTGTCCACGCCCGACATCGCCAGGCGCGTCGGTTCGGCGCTGGAGCGGGTCAGCCTCAGCGACAAGGCCGCCCAGGCGCCGGGGGACCTGTCCACCGGTCAGCAGCAGCGCGTCGGCATTGCCCGCGCCATCGTCCATCGCCCGGCACTGCTGCTGGCGGACGAACCCACCGGCAACCTCGACCCGCGCCTGGCCGCCGAGATCATGGGCGTGTTCGAAGACATCAATCAGCTGGGCACCACGGTGCTGATCGCCAGCCACGACCTGGCGCTGATCGCACGCATGCGCCAGCGCATGCTCACCCTGCAACGTGGCCGCCTGATCGGCGATGGGGAGGCAGCCTGATGAGCGCGTCGAAGATGCCCACGCCGCAACCGGCCGAACGCGTCGGCGCGGCGCCGCGCAACAAGGTGGCGGCCCGTCCGGCGGACGAGCCGGATTTCCGTACCCTGTTCCACGCCTGGCTGGAAAGCCACCGCGCCAGCATCGTCGACAGCCTGCGCCGCCTGGCGCGCCAGCCCATCGGCAGTTTCTTCACCTGCCTGGTGATGGCCGTGGCGCTGAGCATGCCCATGGGCCTGTCGCTGCTGCTGGACAACGTCGAGAAACTCGGCGGCTCCTGGCAGCGTGCGGCGCAGATTTCCCTGTTCCTCGAGCTGTCCGCCAGTGAGCGTGAAGGCGAGGCGCTGCGCGAGCAGATCACGGCGATGGACGATGTCGCCGACGTCGAGTGGATCAGTCGTGAGCAGGCGCTGGAAGAGTTCCAGCAGCTTTCCGGCCTCGGTCAGGCGCTCAAGGAGCTGCCGGAGAACCCGTTGCCGGGTGTGGTGCTGGTCACGCCCAAGGAGGTCGACAAGGCCAAGCTGGAAGCCCTGCGCCAGCGCCTGGCCGAACTGCCCAAGGTGGAACAGGCGCAGCTGGACCTGGTCTGGGTCGAACGCCTGACCGCGATTCTCAAGCTGGGCGACCGCTTCGTCTTCGGCCTCAGCGTGCTGCTGATCCTGGCGCTGCTGCTGGTGATCGGCAACACCATCCGCCTGCACATCGAGAACCGCCGCGCCGAGATCGAAGTGATCAAGCTGGTCGGCGGCACCGACGGTTACGTGCGTCGCCCCTTCCTCTACATGGGCGCGCTGTACGGTTTCGGTGCCGGTGTCTTCGCCTGGCTGCTGCTGGCCTTCGGGCTGGATTGGCTGAACGATGCTGTAGTACGTTTGGCCGGCCTTTACGGTAGCGATTTCGCGCTGGGTGGCGTACCTTCGGGCGACGGCTTTTCGCTGCTGCTGGGCGCCGTGCTGTTGGGCTATATTGGCGCCTGGCTGGCGGTAGCGCGGCATCTGAACGAGCTGGCACCGCGTTGATGGGCTTGCCCGGCAAGCTGAACGCCAGCTGACAAGTCATTGTTTTGGTTGATATTGACTATCTGTCAGGGAACTTATCCACAGGCCCTGCATCAGATAGCGCAGTGCTACACTGCACGAGTTTCGTGAATCGGAGGATTCGAATGTCCACTTCCTTGCAACCTGTTCATGCTCTGGTTCCAGGCGCCAACCTGGAAGCATACGTGCATGCGGTCAACAGCATTCCGCTGCTGACGCCCGAGCAGGAGCGTGAACTGGCCGAAAATCTCTACTACCAGCAGGATCTCGAGGCCGCCCGCCAGATGGTGCTGGCCCACCTGCGTTTCGTGGTGCACATCGCGCGCAGCTACTCCGGCTACGGTCTGGCCCAGGCCGACCTGATCCAGGAGGGCAACGTCGGCCTGATGAAGGCGGTCAAGCGCTTCAACCCGGAAATGGGCGTGCGCCTGGTGTCCTTCGCCGTGCACTGGATCCGCGCGGAAATCCACGAGTTCATCCTGAAGAACTGGCGCATCGTCAAAGTGGCCACCACCAAGGCCCAGCGCAAGCTGTTCTTCAACCTGCGCAGCCAGAAGAAGCGTCTGGCCTGGCTGAACAATGATGAAGTGACGGCCGTGGCCGAGAGCCTGGGCGTCGAGCCGCACGAAGTGCGCGAGATGGAAAGCCGCCTGACCGGTCAGGACATGGCCTTCGATCCGGCCGCCGATGCCGACGACGACAGCGCCTACCAGTCGCCCGCGCACTATCTGGAAGACCATCGCTACGACCCGGCCCGCCAGCTCGAGGACGCCGACTGGAGCGACAGCTCCAGCAGCAACCTGCACGAAGCGCTGGAAAGCCTGGACGAGCGCAGCCGCGACATTCTCTACCAGCGCTGGCTGGCCGAGGAGAAGGCGACGCTGCATGACCTGGCCGCCAAGTACAATGTGTCGGCCGAGCGTATTCGCCAGCTGGAGAAGAACGCCATGAACAAGCTCAAGGGCTGTATCGCCGCCTGAGCCTGTCGAGCCAACGAGAAGCCGCACCTGGGTGCGGCTTTTTTCTGCCTGGAGCCATCGTGTGAACAAGCCACCCCTGAGAGCACAGCACGGGCTCCTGTTCATCGTCGTGGCCGTGCTGTTCTTCGCCTGGGGCGCCTGGCTGATGCGCAGCACCGAGGTCCAGCCGGTTGCCAACCTGCAGACCTGGCGCGACGCGTTCCTGCAGCCTCTGGCGGACGATCATCTGCAACTGGCGGACCTGCAGCGTCTGGCCCCCGGCGAGCTGTGGCTGGAACCGCGCCTGGATGGTGCGCGTCTGAGCTACCGTGCCCGGCTTCAGGGAGAGGAGGGTGAATGGTCGCTGCAGGCCGTGCTGGCGTTGAGCGACAGCCAGCGTGACAGCCTGATGGCGGCGCAAGGGTTGCGCCCGGGCGACGCCGAGCAGGTATTGCCCGCTGTGCTCGTCGAGCAGATGGCGCGTTTCTCCATCGCCAGTCTGAACCTTGGCGCCCCGTCGTCACTGGCCAGCGAACGCCTGGCTGCCAGCCTGGGGCAGCCGCGTCTCAGCCTGGAGCTGGCAGAGGGACAAGCCTGGATCTACCCGCAGTGGGGGCTGACGGTGCACCTGCGTGGTGACGACATCGCGCTGCTGCATGCGCTGCCGCGCAAGGCCTTTCGCAGCCGCTAGGGCGCCTTACAGCCAGCCTGGCCACCAGTGCGGATACCTGGGCTTGAGCTGGTTGAGGTAGTGGCCGCCCCCCAGCTGGTTCATCTGCTGGCGGATCCAGGCGGAGCGACGCAGGATGTAGCCATCCGGGCGGCCCGCGCTCCAGCGCAGCGGGTTGGGCAGCACGGCGGCCAGCTGGCTGGCCTGCTGGCGATTCAGGTAGGGCGCGCCGACGCCGAAGTGCTGCTGCGCGGCGGCCTCGGCGCCGAAGACCCCGTCACCCCATTCCACGCTGTTGAGGTACACCTCGAGAATGCGCTCTTTCGACCAGAGCAGCTCGATCAGCGCGGTGAACCAGGCTTCCAGGCCCTTGCGCAGCCAGCTGCGGCCGGACCAGAGGAACAGATTCTTCGCCACTTGCTGACTCAGCGTGCTGGCGCCGCGCAACGAGCCGCCATTCTGGTTGTGCTGCAGGGCGGCCTGGATGGCGCCTAGATCGAAGCCCCAGTGGTTGGCGAACTTCTGGTCTTCCGCGGCGATCACCGCCATCTTCAGACTGTCCGGCAGCTCGTTCCATGGGCGCCACTGGCGCTTGAGTTCGAGGGGCTGCTCGCTGCCCCAGGACTCGATCTTGCGTTCGATCATCAGGGCCGTGCCGGGTGGCGGCACCCAGCGCAGGGCGAGCACCAGCAGCACGCTGGCCAGGATCATCCAGAGCAGGAGTTTCAGCAGGCGGCGGGTCAGTGCTCGGAGCATGAGGCTTCGCAGTTATGAAATCAGCCGCTATTAAAACAAAAAATCGCCTGGAGCGATTTTTGACGTCGCTCCGCGACGGCCCGAAGGGTTGCCGCCAGGGATGGCAGGCACCAAAAAACGCTGGAGGAACCCCAACGCGCACAGGATCAGCCGCGGGTGTGACAATAACAACCACTGCGCCCGCCGGCGCAGTGGTTAAACTGCGTCCACGTCGACCTCATCAGGAGTTTCCATGGCCCGCCTCTGGTTGCTGTTATCCGCTTTCGCCGGCTTTACCGGTGTCGCCCTGGGCGCCTTCGCGGCTCATGGCCTGAAACACAAGCTGACGCCCGACTACCTGGCGGTGTTCCAGACGGGGACGCATTACCAGCTGGTGCATGCGCTGGCGCTGTTCGGTGTCGGCCTGCTGGCCCTGCATGTGCCGGGACGCCTGGTCAATCTGGCCGGCACGGCGTTCGCCGTGGGCATCGTGCTGTTCTCGGGCAGCCTCTACGGGCTCACCCTCAGTGGCATCGGCAAGCTGGGCATGATCACCCCGTTCGGTGGTGTGGCCTTCCTCGTCGGCTGGCTGTGTCTGGGGCTGAGCGCCTGGAAAATGACCTGACCCTGGCGTCAGATACGAGGACGAATGGCGCCTTTTAGCCTTGGTAGCGGCTGGCTATCGGGCTAGAATGCCGGCCCTCTTTCTAGTTATGACCGAGCCGTCATGCGCATTCAATTGAATGGTGAACCCTTCGAACTGCCGGAAAACCAGAGCGTCGCCGACCTGTTGGTTCGCCTCGATCTGACCGGCCGTCGCGTGGCGGTCGAGCTCAACCTGGACATCGTTCCACGCAGCCAGCACGACAGCACGCCGCTCGCCGAAGGCGACCAGGTGGAAGTGGTGCACGCCATCGGCGGCGGTTGATCCCTCTGAGGAGTTTCCCATGAGCCAAGTTCGCAGCGACAAGCCCTTCGTACTGGCCGGTCGTACCTTCCAGTCGCGTCTGCTGGTCGGCACCGGCAAGTACAAGGATATGGACGAAACCCGTGATGCCATCGCCGCTTCCGGCGCCGAGATCGTCACCGTGGCGGTGCGCCGTACCAACATCGGCCAGAATCCGGGTGAGCCGAACCTGCTCGACGTGATCAGCCCCGACAAGTACACCATCCTGCCCAATACTGCCGGCTGCTTTGATGCGGTCGAGGCCGTGCGCACCTGCCGCCTGGCGCGCGAGCTGCTCGATGGTCACAACCTGGTGAAGCTGGAAGTCCTGGCTGACCAGAAGACCCTGTTCCCCAATGTCATCGAAACCATCAAGGCCGCCGAAGTGCTGGTCAAGGACGGCTTCGACGTGATGGTGTACACCAGCGACGACCCGATCATCGCCCGCCAGCTGGCCGAGATCGGCTGCATCGCGGTGATGCCGCTGGCCGGCCTGATCGGCTCTGGCCTGGGCATCTGCAACCCGTACAACCTGCGCATCATCCTCGAGGAGGCCAAGGTGCCGGTGCTGGTCGATGCCGGTGTGGGCACGGCCTCCGATGCCGCCATTGCCATGGAGCTGGGCTGCGAGGGCGTGCTGCTCAACAGCGCCATCGCTCACGCGCAGGACCCGATCCTCATGGCGCGCGCCATGCAGCATGCGGTCGAAGCCGGTCGTCTGGCCTACCTGGCCGGGCGCATGCCGAAGAAACTCTATGCCAGCGCCTCATCCCCGCTGGATGGCCTGATCAAGTAAGGACGATTGACTGCGCGTCGGCCCCGCCGCGTCAAAACAGGCTCGGAACGCCGCTTGCGGCTGACGCACTTTCCAGTGCGGCCGTGAAGCGAGTAACGCTCATGTGCTTCGGCACCGTCGTCCGCGACGCCGAGCGTTCCTTGCCTGTTCCGTCGAAGGCAGTGCAGGCCTTGCATGGCTCCGGCCCGCGAAATCGTAAAGCATTCTAGAAGAGCACAGCATGACTGACACCCAACAGCCCGAACTGACCGAAGACGGTCGCCAGCGCCGTACCATCAAGAGTTTCGTGATGCGTGCCGGGCGCATGACCGAAGGCCAGCAGCGCGGCCTGGACAAGGGCTGGCCGCTGTTCGGCCTGGAGCTGGAAGACGGCCTGCGTGATTTCGACCAGGTCTTCGGCCGCAGCGCGCCGCGCACCTTCGAGATCGGTTTCGGCATGGGCCACTCCACCCTGGAAATGGCTGCGGCTGCGCCGGAGCATGACTTCATCGGCGTCGAAGTGCACAAGCCGGGCGTGGGCGCACTGCTCAACGGGGTGATGACGCAGAACCTGAGCAACCTGCGCGTCTACAGCTGCGATGCCCTGGAAGTGCTGCGCGACTGCGTGGCCGATGCCAGCCTGGATCGCGTGCTGCTGTTCTTCCCCGACCCGTGGCACAAGGCCCGTCACCACAAGCGCCGCATCGTCCAGCCGGCCTTCGCCGAACTGGTCCGCAGCAAGTTGAAGGTCGGCGGGGTGCTGCACATGGCCACGGACTGGGAGAACTATGCTGAGCACATGCTCGAGGTGATGAACGCTGCGCCTGGTTATCGCAACCTGGCCGCCGATGGCACCTATGTGCCACGCCCCGAGGAGCGCCCGGTGACCAAGTTCGAGCGCCGCGGCGAGCGTCTCGGGCATGGCGTGTGGGACCTCAAGTTCCAGCGTCAGGAGTAAGACCACGCTGCTTGCGATTGACCGGCAGGATGCACGATTAGATCGGGACAACCCGACGGCCAGGATGGCGCCTCACCTCAGAACACAACAACGATAAGCACGCTCACAGAGGGCGTGCAGGTATTGGCGACGCCGCTGTCATGGTGTCGCGAGGAGAGCATTGTGTTGAGATCGGTTTCCCTTCTTCTGCTGACTGCCCTGGCATTTCAGGCGCAGGCCAAGATCGATGCCAGCCAGGCAGCCCGCCTGGGGCAGGACCTGACCCCGCTGGGTGGCGAGCGCGCAGGCAATGCCAGCGGCACCATCCCCGCCTGGACCGGTGGCCTGGCCACGCCGCCTGCGGGCTACCGGCCGGGCATGCATCACCCTGATCCCTATGCCGACGACAAACTGCTGTACCGCGTCGACAGCCAGAACCTGGCGCAGTACGAGCAACTGCTGCCGGTTGGCCTGAAGACGCTGCTGCAGCAGAACCCCAGCTTCTACCTGCGGGTGTTCCCGACCCGTCGCAGCGCGGCGGCGCCCCAGCGGATCTACGACGCGACGCGTTTCAATGCGCTCAACGCCGAACTGATCTCCGGTGGCAACGGTGTGCAGGGCGCTGCGGCCGGCGTGCCCTTCCCGTTGCCGCAGAACGGCCAGGAAGCCATCTGGAACCACATCATGCGCTACCGTGGCGACCAGATCAGCATGGCCACCAACCAGGCCGCCGTGCTCGCCAATGGCAGCTACAACCTGCTCAAGCTCGAGCGTGACATCTACTTCCTCTACGGGCGCGATGGCGTTGCCCCGCAGGACCTGGACAACACCCTGTTCTACTACAAGTACAAGGTGGTGGCGCCGGCCAAGCTGGCCGGCTCGGCCCTGGTGGTGCAGGAGACCCTCGACCAGGTCCTGGCCATTCGCAAGGCCTGGCGTTTCAACCGTGGCGAACGCCGCGTACGGCGCCTGCCGATGCTCGCCTACGACACCCTGCAGCCGGACACCAACGGCATGGCCACCGCCGACCAGGTGGACTCCTACAACGGTGCGCCGGATCGCTACGAATGGCAGCTGCTGGGCAAGCGCGAGATGCTGATGCCCTACAACAGCTATGCCGTGCACCAGCGCGGTATTCCCTACGCCGACATCCTGCAGTCCAAGCACGTCAACCCGGAGCTGCTGCGCTATGAGCTGCACCGCGTCTGGGTGGTGGAAGCCGAGCTGCGCAAGGGCTTCAGCCATCCCTACGGCAAGCGTCGTTTCTACTTGGACGAGGACAGCTGGCAGATTCTCGCCGTCGACCTGTATGACCGCAGCGGCGCGTTGATCGGCCTGCAGGAGGCGCACCCGATCAGCTACTACGACGTGCCGATGTTCGGCTCGACCCTGGAAACCATCTACGACCTCAAGGGTGGGCGCTACTTCGCCGACGGCCTCGACAACAACGAGCCGATGTACGACTTCAATGCCAAGTTGAGCCCGCGCGACTTCACCCCGCAGGCCCTGCGCCGCGAAGGCAACTGAAGCCGCCTCAGGGGCGCGACCAGGCCATCGTCAGCTGCGCCTGGCCGGTGTGCGGGTCGTGCCCCTGAGCGATCACCTCGAAACCGGCGCGACGGTAGAAGGCGGTTGCCCGCCCGTTGGCCTGGTAGACATCCAGTTCGAGCCGCGTGCGTTCGGCCATGACGGCCTCCAGCAACTGCAGGCCCAGACCGCAGCCCTGCTGCTCCGGGCTGACGAACAGCGCCGCGAGGCGCCCCTCATGCACGGATGCAAAGGCCAGGGGCGTGCCGCCCTGTTCCAGCACCAGTGTTTCGGCCTGCGGCAGATAGTGCTCGCGCATCGCGCCGAGCTGATCGCGCCAGAATGCCTCGGGCACGAAGTCGTGGGCCTGTAGCGAGGCGCTCAGCCAGATGTCGAGCAGCGCGTCGCAGTCAGTGTTCAGGTAGGGGCGGATCATGCTGACGTCCTTGTCGGGTCGAATGCCGTGTATGGCGCCGCTGCCGGTGGTCGCTCACCGGCACTGGCGTGAGCCGGGCTAGTTGCGATCGGCGAGGATGCCGATGACCACGAAGATCAGAATCAGCACCGGTGCCAGGGTGAAGTTGTTGAAGTACGTCAGGCCCTTGGTCAGCCAGGGCGTGAGGAAGATGATCGCCAGGCCGTAGCCGACCGCGCAGAAGATCACGAACAGCAGGGTACGCAGGACGAAATTGAGATTGCCGATGGTGCGCTGGACCCAGGCATTGATCAGCGGGCCGAACAGCACCAGCAGGGTGGCCATGATGGCCAGGGAGATGTCGCTGAGGTGGCTGCGACTCCAGCGTGACAGGGTGACGATCAGGTCCAGTAGCAGATCCATGCAGGCTCCTTGGTAACGGTCGGTGCAGCACTGCCGGTGGCTGCACGAGCGAAGCGCACAAGCCTACCGGATTGCGGCCCTGCAGTGGGTGATCTAGGCCAGGAACAGCTGCAGCAGGTCGTTGAGAAACAGCTGGCCCCTGGCCGTGGCGACCAGGCGCCTGTCGTCGGCCTGCAGCAGCCCCAGGCGTTCGCCCTCGCGCCGTGCGCCGTCGAGCTGTGCGAGTGGCAGGCCGGTGCGCTGGCTGAACAGCTCGACAGGCGCGCCCTCGGTCAGGCGCAGCACGTTCATCAGGAATTCGAACGGCAGCTCCTCGGCATCCAGCACGCGTTCGCCGGCCTGGTAGGCCTTGCTCGGGTCGAGGTAGTCCTTGGGCAGGCGCGTCTTCCAGGTTCGCAGGATGCGCCCGTCCGGTGTGCTCCGCTTGGCGTGGGCGCCGGCGCCGATGCCGAGAAAGTCACCGAAGGTCCAGTAGTTGAGGTTGTGCCGTGCCTGCCGCCCGGGACGGGCATAGGCGGAGACCTCGTACTGGGCGTAGCCCTCGGCGGCCAGCAGGGCCTGGCCGGCTTCCTGGATGTCCCACAGCAGGTCGTCCTCGGGCAGCTGCGGCGGCTGGCTCCAGAACACCGTGTTCGGTTCCATGGTCAGCTGGTACCAGGACAGGTGCGTCGGGGCCTGGGCGATGGCCGTGCGCAGGTCGAACAGGGCGTCCTCGATGCTCTGCTCGGGCAGACCGTGCATCAGGTCGAGGTTGAAGTTGTCGAAGCCGGCGGCGCGCGCCATGTCGGCGGCACGAATCGCCTCGTCGCCATTGTGGATACGGCCCAGTGCCTTGAGCTTGGCCTCCTGGAAACTCTGCACGCCGATCGACAGGCGATTGATGCCGAGGCTGCGGTAGCCCTTGAACTTGGCCTGCTCGAAGGTGCCCGGATTGGCTTCCAGGGTGATCTCGATGTCTTCGGCGAAGGCGATGCGTCGCTCGACGCCCTCCAGCAAGCGCCCCAGCGCCCGGTCGGAGAACAGGCTGGGCGTGCCACCGCCGAAGAAGATCGAGGTCAGCGGTCGGCCATGGGCATGCTGCAGATCGCTGTCGAGATCGGCGAGCAGCGCGTCGACATACTCCTCTTCCGGCAGGGTCGGCCCGGCCGCGTGGGAGTTGAAGTCGCAATAGGGGCATTTGCGCACGCACCACGGGATGTGGATGTAGAGCGCGAGGGGAGGCAGCAGGAAGTGAGAGACGTTGGGCACAGTAGGGCAACGGGATGCAGTAACGGGCGGCTATCGTGGCATGACTTCACCGAAGTACCAACGCTGGGCGATGAAGCGCCCATTAGGTTGGTCTTCGTCGAGGTAGTCGATTTCGGTGCCCAGCTCGCCACAGCCATCTGCCAGTTGCAGTGACCAGGCTTTGGATAGGCTCAGTGGTGCCAGATGGCGGCTATTGCCATACTCGCTCACCGAGGCGCGGGTGTGAGCCTGGAAGTAATCCTCATCCAGATACAAGCACACTTCGCTGGTGAAAAAATCAGGTAGGCAGATTACGGCCGTCACCCGCCAGTTCTCTGCCTCTGGTGGTTTGGAACGCATCAGATGCTGGCAGGCATTGATCAATGCCTGAGCGCAGCGAGCTTGAATCTGGGGATTGGTGTGCCGTCCCTCGACGAGGCTGAATAGCACGGGAATTTTCCAGTTCCAGTAGCGCTCGCCGGCAGGAATGCTCTGCGGAAAGTTGTCCTCAAAGCATGCTGCCCAATGATCTAGCGCCTTCAGCCGACGAGCAACACCGCGTGGTTTCTTGCTGAGAATCAGGCGTCTGACCAAGGCGATTACAGCCCCAGGCGCTGCTTGAACAGTGCCATGGCGCGGGCGCGGTGGCTCAGGCGGTTCTTCTGTTCGGCTGGCAGTTCGGCGCTGGAGCAGCCGCTTTCCGGCACCCAGAACAGCGGGTCGTAGCCGAAGCCGTGTTCGCCGCGCGCCTCGTGCAGGATGCTGCCGTGCCACAGGCCTTCGCAGAGGATCGGCAGCGGGTCGTCGGCATGGCGCACCAGGGCCAGGGCGCAGACGAACTGCGCGCCGCGCTGGGCATCCGGCACGTCTTTCAGGGCGTCGAGCAGCTTGGCGTTGTTCGCCGCATCGCCCTTGCCATCGGCGTAGCGCGCGGAGTAGATGCCGGGCGCGCCCCCCAGGTAATCCACCGCCAGGCCGGAGTCGTCGGCCAGCGCCGGCAGGCCGGAGATGCGTGCGGCGTTGCGCGCCTTGAGGATGGCGTTCTCGACGAACGACAGGCCGGTCTCCTCCGGCTCGACCTGGCTGAATTCGCCGATCGAGCGCACGCGCACAGCGTCGCCGAGCATGGCCTGCAGCTCCTTGAGCTTGCCGGCGTTGTGGCTGGCCAGTACCAGTTCCTTGAAGCCATTCACGGGGTCAGTCATCCGGGAACATTTCCTGGTTGAAGGTGATGCGGTGTGCGTCGTCGCCCTGACGCACGTTCAGGGTGAAGCTCAGCACTTCGCGCGTCTTGAACGGGAACTGCGCCAGGTAGTAGATGGCGTCGCCCTCGCTGACCTGACGGAAGCTCAGCGCGGTGCTCTTGCCCAGCAGGTCCTTCACCTCGCCGGCGACCACGGCGGTGCTGGCCTTGCCGGCCTTGAGCACGGCGACGTTGATCACGCCCTGGGTCTTGCTGCGGGTCAGGCCGGCGGCTGCGGCGATGTCCGGTTGGATGAAGCTGGAGTTGAAGACGCTGTAGTGGACGTCGAGATCGCCGAAGCTCTGCTTGCGTTCTGCGGCAGCCGGCAAGGCCAGGCACAGGGCGATCAGGAAGGGGATGATGCGGCGCATGGTGTTCTCCTCGTTCAGACCGCGACGCGGCGGGCGGCAGGCTCCGCACCGCTGATGCGATAGATGCCGATCTCGCCCAGCAGGTTGGGCCAGGCGCGGCTTGCAAGGCCATGGCGGTGTTCGCGGTCCACTGCCAGGCGTTCTTCCACACGTGCTCCTTGAGCATGGCACAGGCGCTCGAAGTCTTCGAAGGTGCAGAAGTGAATGTTCGGTGTGTTGTACCAGGTGTAGGGCAGGAAGTCCGAAACGGGCATGCGACCTTTTGTCGTCAGGTACCAGCGGCAGCGCCAGTGGCCGAAGTTGGGGAAGGTGATGATGCAGGTCTTGCCGACACGCAGCATCTCGGCCAGCACCTTGTCCGGGTAGTGCAGCGCCTGCAGCGACTGGGTCATCACCACCACGTCGAAGCTGTTGCTGGCGAAGTTGCCGAGCCCCAGGTCGAGGTTCTGCTCGATGACGTTGACGCCGCGCTCGATGCACAGGGCGATCTTGTCCGGGTCGATCTCCAGGCCATAGCCGGAAACCTGCTTGTTGTCGCGCAGCCAGGCGAGCAGCTCGCCGTCGCCGCAGCCCAGGTCGAGCACGCGACTGCCCGGGGCGATCCACTCCTGGATGATGTCCAGATCCGCTCGCATGCTCATACCTCGATTCGCTTCATGTAACTGCCGAACGCCTGCAGGTAGCGCGGGATCGGCATGAGGAAGGCGTCATGGCCTTGCGGGGCGTCGATCTCCAGGTAGCAGACGTTCTTCTTCGCCGCCGTCAGGGCGTCGACGATTTCCCGCGAGCGGGCGGGGGAGAAGCGCCAGTCGGTGGTGAAGGACATCAGGCAGAAATCCGCCTTGGCCACGGCCAGGGTCTGCGCCAGGTCGCCATCCTGTGCGGCGGCCGGGTCGAAGTAGTCCAGCGCCTTGGTCATCAGCAGGTAGGTGTTGGCGTCGAAGCGGCCGGAGAACTCCTCGCCTTGGTAGCGCAGGTAGCTCTCGACCTGGAACTCGACGCTGTGGAAGTCGTAGTTGAGCTTCTCGCTCTTCAGGCCACGGCCGAATTTCTCGCCCATGGCGTCATCGGACAGGTAGGTGATGTGGCCGACCATGCGCGCCAGCATCAGGCCGCGCTTGGGAATCACGCCCTGCTCCTGGAAATGGCCGCCATGGAACTCCGGGTCGGTGAGGATGGCCTGGCGCGCCACTTCGTTGAAGGCGATGTTCTGCGCCGACAGCTTGGGTGCCGAGGCGATGGCCAGGCAGTGACGCACGCGCTCCGGGTAGCTGATGGTCCACTGCATGGCCTGCATGCCACCGAGGCTGCCACCGATCACGGCGGCCCAGCGCTCGATGCCGAGCTGGTCGGCCAGACGTGCCTGGCTGTGCACCCAGTCTTCCACGGTCATCACCGGGAAGTCGGCGCCGTAGGGCTTGCCGGTGGCCGGGTTGGCGCTGCCGGGGCCGGTGGAACCGTTGCAGCCGCCGAGGTTGTTGAGGCTGACGACGAAGAACTTGCGGGTGTCGATGGGCTTGCCGGGGCCGATGCAGCTGTCCCACCAGCCGGGTTTGCGGTCGTCCGGGCTGTGGTAGCCGGCGGCGTGGTGGTGACCGGACAGGGCATGGCAGATCAGCACGGCATTGCTGCGTGCGGCGTTGAGTTCGCCATAGGTTTCGACGACCAGTTCGTACTCGGTCAGGCTGCGGCCGCAGGCCAGGGCCAATGGTTCGCTGAACTTGAACACCTGGGGACTGACCAGGCCGACGGAATCTTCGGGAAAGGCAGTGGGCATGGAGTCGCTGCTAAGGAGTCGGAGGAGGGCGCCAGTCTAAAGAGCGAGGCTGGCAGCGGCAAGCGAGCGGGCGCTCCCTCTGCGCGCCACGCCGCGCCCCAGGTGCGCGGCGTGGGGTGAACGGCCAGCGCGTGTCGTCGTGGCTTGCCGGGTCAGCGGCGTACCGCGGTTGGCAGGTTCACCACCTTGCCCTGGCGCTGCACGGGCGCCGGCCGCCGCAGAATGCGCAGCATGTCGGCAGCCTGGGCCAGTTGCTGCTCCAGCTCCTCCTTGTAGCGCGCCAGTTGCTGGCTGCGCTTGCGCGTCTGCTGGGTTTCCTGGGCCAGTGCCTTGAGCCGCAGCATGTGGCTTTCCAGCATCTGCTTGTGTTCCAGCGTGTGCTGCATCAGCGGCATCAGGGCGTCGGCCGCCCAATGTTCGGCATCCCGGCGCAGGCGCTGGTGCAGGCCGATCACTTCCTGCGCCAGGGTGGCGAAGAAGCGGCGGGTGAGGCTGCGCTGCTCGGTCAGCAGCGTCTTGACGTGCAGGCGGAACTGGTCGCCCTTGGCCTGCAGCTTGTTCAGCTCGCGCAGGTAGCGCTGGATCTTGAACTGCGGCGCATCGACACCGTTCAGCGGGTTGTCTTCGTTGTGCCGGCGGTAGATGGCAGCGACCATCTTGTTGGCCATCTCGGCCTCGTGCTGCAGGTTGTGCAGGTCGTGCTCCACGCTGCGGAAGAAGTGCAGGATGGCCTGGTTGATGCCCAGAGTGGTCCAGCTGCCGGTGAGGTTGCGGCGCACTGCGCCGAGGTGCTCGTCCAGGCGTTCGCTGCGCGCGGCGTGGCGCAGCAGCTGGCCCTGGCGGTTGAGCAGGCGCTGGTTGGTCTTCAGGCCAAGCAGGCGCTTGTGATGCAGGGTGTGGTCTTCCTTGGTCTTGGCGGTCAGCTCGAACAGCAGCTGGCCATTGTCCTGCTGATGGTTGCCGAGCAGGGCGAGCTGTTCGCTGACCTTCTCCAGGCGCAGGTTGAGCACGTGCTGGCTGTTGTTCAGCAGGGCCAGGACCTGGCGTACCACATGGTCCTCGATCAGGCGCTCCTTCTGCGCCACGATGCGCTCGCAGAGCAGGGTCTCCAGCTGCGTCATCTGGCTGCGGGCCAGCAGCTCCTCGTCCTTGCGCACCTTGGCCAGCAGCGCCTGCTTGGCCGAGAGCGGCAGCACGTCCTGCTGGGCGATGCCCAGTTGCTTGGCGGTTGCGCTCTGGATCTGGCTGATGGCGTTCTGCACGAAGGCCTCGCCGGCCAGGTCGTCCCACAGCACGTCGATCTTGTTCAGGACGGCGAACAGGCAGGTCTGGGTGTCTTCGTCGAGCTGGCGGATATGCTGCTGCCAGATGCTCATGTCGCTGGCCGTGACGCCACTGTCGGCGGCCAGCAGGAAGATGATCGCCTGGGCGTTGGGCAGCATCGACAGGGTCAGTTCCGGCTCGCTGCCCAGGGCGTTCAGGCCGGGGGTGTCGAGAATGCGCAGGCCCTGGCGCAGCAGCGGGTGGTCGAAGTTGACCATGGCGTGACGCCAGGCCGGCACCAGCACCTGGCCGCGCTTGCCGGTGCCCTCGAGCATGTCCGGGTGGAAGCCGAGCTGGATCGCCTGTTCCACCGGCATGGGCTTGGTCTTGGCCACCTGGCTGAAGGCCAGGGCCATGTTGGCCGGGTCGCTGGTATCCAGCGGGATGTTCACCCAGTGCCGGGGAATGCGCTTGAACTGCGCGACGCTGGCGGAGGCCGTGCGCGTTTCGATCGGCAGCAGGCGGATGTAGGGGCGTTCCGAGCGGGGGTCGAAGAACAGCTCGGTGGGGCACATGGTGGTGCGCCCGGCGTGCGAGGGCAGCATGCGCTGGCCGTACTCGGAGAAGAACAGGCTGTTGATCAGCTCGGTCTTGCCGCGGGAGAACTCACCGACGAAGGCCAGGGTGATGTGATCGGTGCGCAGGATCTTCAGCGCGCGTTCGAGCTTGGCCTGAACGGCGTCGGAGTTGAGGCGGTTCTGTTCCAGCCAGCTGCGATAACGCGTGATCTCGCGCATCAGCTCGCGCTTCCAGGCAACGTAGGCGTCGACCTGTTGGCTGAGACGTTCCATGCTCATCCTGGCTCTCCTGTCGCAAGGGCAGCGGCTTGCCGGTTAAGGGGTGGAGTGGCTACGCGCTCACCGTCGTCGTGACGGGGCACGGGTTGGCCGCCAGGACGCACGGCATTCGCAAGAATATTCTGCATTATGCGAGACGCGAAGCTGGCGTCAATTGCCTGCCTGTCAGTCCCGCCTTATGGTCGGGTATGGGGGCTGAGCGGTCATGTTCAGGCGCGCTGCAGCCCCGGCAGGGGCGGCAGGCTTTTCGGGGCGTGGATACGCAGGCGCTTCTGACGGTTGAGCTCGCCGCTTTCCAGGCTCACCTGGCTCTTGGCAACGCCGAAGGCCTTGGCCAGGAACGCCTGCAGCTGCGCGTTGGCCTTGCCCTCCACCGGCGGCGCGGTCAGGCGGATCTTCAGCCGCTCACCATGCAGCCCGGCGAACTCGTCCTTGCTCGCCTTGGGCTGCAGGTGACAGTCGAGGATCAGGTCCTCGCCGTCCCAGCGGAAGTAGCTCACCGCCTCAGAGGAACGGGCTGAGCATGGGCGGCAGGCCGGTGTAGGCCGCCAGGCTGCCGATGATGAAGCGGTCCGCGAGGTTGATCGCGATGAACGCGAAGATCGGCGAGATGTCCAGGCCGCCGAGGTTCGGCAGCAGGCGGCGGAAGGGCGCCAGCAGCGGCTCGCAGATCTGGTTCACCAGCTGGGCGCCGGGGTTGTAGCTGCCCGGTGCGACCCAGGAGAGGATCACGCTGACGATCAGGGCGAAGAAGAACACCTTGAGGAACAGCGAGGTCACGCCGATCACCGACCACACCAGCAGCTGCAGGATGAAGCCGCCGACGTTGTAGCCCATCAGGGTCAGGGTGACCACCATCAGGACCAGCTGGACCAGGATGGCCAGGACCAGCGAGGCCAGGTCCAGCCCGGAGAAGCCGGGGATGATCCGGCGCAGCGGCGTCAGCAGCGGCTGGGTGGCCTTGACCACGAACTGGCTCAGCGGGTTGTAGAAGTCGGCCCTGACCAGCTGCAGGATGAAACGCAGCAGCACGATCAGCAGGTACAGGCTGCCGAGGGTCTGGATGATGTAGATCAGCGCTTCGATGAGTCCGGACATGCTGTCTCCTTATTGACCGAGCTGTTCGGCCAGTTCGGCGGAACGGTTGGCGGCGGCATTGAGTGCCTGTTGCACCAGCGCTTCGAAGCCGCCGGCCTGGAAGGTTTTGATCGCCGCTTCGGTGGTGCCGTTCGGCGAGGTGACGCGGCGGCGCAGCTCGGCTGCGTCGACATCGCTCTCGCTGGCCATGCGCGCGGCGCCCAGTGCGGTCTGGATGCTCAGCTGCGCGGCGGTCTCGCGCGGCAGGCCGAGCTGCTCGCCGGCAGCGGTCATCGCCTCGATCAGCAGGAAGAAATAGGCCGGGCCGCTGCCGGAGACGGCGGTCACGGCGTCGAGCTGGCTTTCCTCGTCCAGCCACAGGGCCAGGCCCACGGCGCTCAGGACCTGCTCCGCCTGCGCCTTCTGCGCGCTGCTGACTCGGGGGTTGGCGAACAGGCCGGAAACGCCCTGGCGCAGCAGGGCCGGCGTATTGGGCATGCAGCGCACCAGCGGGCGTTCGCCCAGCCAGCCTTCCAGGCTGGCGCAGCTGATGCCGGCGGCGATGGAGATGATCACCTGGTTGGGCGCGAGGTGTGGCGCCAGGTCCAGGCAGACCGCTTTCATGACCTGCGGCTTGACCGCCAGCACGATCAGGTCGGCGCCGGCGATGGCCTCGGCGTTGTTGCCGAAGGTGGCGATGCCGTGTGCCTGTTGCAGGCGCTCACGCTGCTCGGTGCCCGGTTCGCTGGCACGGATGGCGCTGGCCTCCACTCCCTGGGCGCGCAGGCCGCCAATCAGGCTGGCGGCCATGTTGCCGGCGCCGACGAAGGTGATGATCGGGTTGCTCATTGCAGAAATTCCTTCATTCAGTGAGTGGGCTGGCCGTAGTCGCGGGCGCCGAACAGGGCGGTGCCGATGCGTACCCAGGTGGCGCCTTCGGCGATGGCGGCCTCCAGGTCATGGCTCATGCCCATGGACAGGGTGTCGAGGTTCAGCGCCAGGTCGTCGCGCAACTGGCGCAGGCGAGCGAAGGCGGCGTGTTGCGCGGCGACATCGTCGGTGGCTTCGGGAATCGCCATCAGCCCGCGCAACCTGAGGTTGGGCAGGGCGCTGATGGCCCTGGCCAGCTCCGGCAGTTCCTCGGGGCTGCAGCCGGATTTGCTGGCCTCGAGGCTGACGTTGACCTGCAGGCAGATGTTCAGCGCGGGCAGGTGCGCCGGGCGCTGGTCGGACAGGCGTTGGGCGATTTTCAGGCGATCCACCGAATGTACCCAGTCGAAATGCTCGGCGATGGGCCGGGTCTTGTTCGACTGAATGGGGCCGATGAAGTGCCAGATCAAGGGCAGGTCGTTCAAAGCGGCCTGTTTTTCCAGGGCTTCCTGCAGGTAGTTCTCGCCAAAATCGCGCAGGCCGGCGGCATGGGCCTCGCGAACGGCGTCCGCGGGCTTGGTCTTGCTCACCGCCAGCAGGCCGATATCCTGCAAATTGCGCTGCGAGGCTTGCGCCGCCTCACGGATGCGCGCACCGACCTTTGCAATATTCTCTGCTATCGTGGACATTACTTGCGCTCTATCAGCCCTGCCGTTCGAGAGGGTGTCTACACGTCGCTGTGTCCGGCCATGCCGCGCTGGAATCAGCCGAAAAATGCTCATGTACGGCTCGTACGTGCCACTTTTCGCCTGATTGCACCCCGCCTGACCGCTGCGCGCTGCCGTGTGAACACCGTCCAATGGGTCGCGGCATTCTACCTGCTTGCTTGTAATTGGGGAGTCCCATGGATATCACTGAGCTGCTTGCCTTCAGCGCCAAGCAAGGCGCGTCGGATTTGCACCTCTCGGCCGGTCTGCCGCCGATGATCCGCGTAGACGGCGATGTTCGCCGCATCAACCTGCCGCCGCTGGATCACAAGCAGGTGCATGCGCTGATCTACGACATCATGAATGACAAGCAGCGCAAGGATTTCGAAGAGTTCCTCGAGACCGACTTCTCCTTCGAAGTGCCTGGCGTCGCGCGTTTCCGGGTCAACGCCTTCAACCAGAACCGTGGCGCCGGTGCGGTGTTCCGTACCATTCCGTCCAAGGTCCTGACCATGGAAGACCTCGGCATGGGCGACGTGTTCCGCAAGATCACCGACGTGCCGCGCGGCCTGGTGCTGGTCACCGGCCCGACCGGTTCGGGCAAGTCGACCACCCTGGCGGCGATGCTCGACTACCTCAACAGCAACAAGTATCACCACATCCTCACCATCGAAGACCCGATCGAATTCGTTCACGAGTCGAAGAAGTGCCTGGTCAACCAGCGCGAGGTGCACCGCGACACCCACGGCTTCTCCGAAGCCCTGCGCTCGGCACTGCGGGAAGACCCGGACATCATCCTGGTCGGTGAGATGCGTGACCTGGAGACCATCCGCCTGGCGCTGACCGCCGCGGAAACCGGTCACCTGGTCTTCGGCACCCTGCACACCACCTCCGCCGCCAAGACCATCGACCGGGTGGTCGACGTGTTCCCGGCCGAGGAGAAGTCGATGGTTCGCTCGATGCTCTCCGAATCGCTGCAGGCGGTGATCTCGCAGACCCTGCTGAAGAAGATCGGCGGTGGTCGTGTGGCCGCTCACGAAATCATGATCGGTACGCCGGCCATCCGTAACCTGATCCGTGAGGACAAGGTCGCGCAGATGTACTCGGCGATCCAGACCGGTGGTGCGCTGGGCATGCAGACCCTCGATGCCTGCCTCAAGACCCTGGTCAGCAAGGGGTTGGTCAGCCGCGACAGTGCGCGGGAAAAGGCCAAGACCCCGGAAAACTTCTAAACCGTTCGGCCGGCGCGTGTGGAGCACGCCCGCATGCGCCGCTGAGTGCCGAACAGTGCGTGTGGATTTGCGAGAGCGACGATGGAATTCGAAAAACTGCTGCGCCTGATGGTCGAAAAAGGTGGTTCCGACCTGTTCATCACTGCCGGTGTGCCGCCGTCGATGAAGGTCAACGGCAAGATCATGCCCGTGACCAAGAACCCCATGTCGCCGGAGCAGACTCGCGAAACCGTGCTCGGCGTGATGAACGAGGCGCAGCGCCGCGATTTCGCCGAAAACCACGAGTGCAACTTCGCCATCAGCGCGCGCGGCATCGGTCGTTTCCGCGTCAGTGCCTTCTACCAGCGCAACCTGGTGGGCATGGTGCTGCGTCGCATCGAGACCAACATCCCCACCATCGATGACCTCAAGCTGCCGGAAATCCTCAAGAAGCTGGCGCTGACCAAGCGCGGCCTGGTGCTGTTCGTCGGTGCGACCGGTACCGGTAAGTCCACCTCGCTGGCGGCGATGATCGGCTACCGCAACAAGAACAGCAGCGGCCACATCATCTCCATCGAAGACCCGATCGAGTACATCCACCAGCACCAGAACTGCATCGTCACCCAGCGCGAGGTCGGCATCGACACCGAGTCCTTCGAGGTGGCGCTGAAGAACACCCTGCGTCAGGCGCCGGACGTGATCCTCATCGGTGAGGTGCGTACCCGCGAGACCATGGACCACGCGGTGGCCTTCGCCGAGACCGGCCACCTGTGCCTGGCGACCCTGCACGCCAACAACGCCAACCAGGCGCTGGACCGCATCATCAACTTCTTCCCGGCGGACCGGCAGAACCAGGTGTGGATGGACCTGTCGCTCAACCTCAAGGCCATCGTCGCCCAGCAGCTGGTGCCGACGCCGGATGGCAAGGGCCGCCGTGCGGTGATCGAGGTGCTGATCAACACCCCGCTGGCTGCCGACCTGATCCGCAAGGGTGAGGTGCACGAGCTCAAGGGCCTGATGAAGCGCTCCACCGAGCAGGGCATGCAGACCTTCGACCAGGCGCTGTACAACCTCTACACCCAGGGCGAGATCACCTACGAAGATGCCTTGCTCTACGCCGACTCGGCGAACGACCTGCGTCTGATGATCAAGCTCGGTTCGGAGACCGATGGCGACCACCTCACCAGCATGGCCAAGGGCCTGGAGCTGGAGGTCAGCGAGGAAGATCCGGGGCGTCGCTTCCGCTGATGCCTGAGAGGGGACGCAAGGCGTCCCCTTCGTTCATCCGGGCAATGCGTTTGCCCTTCCTGCCGGCCAGCACCCGTGCCTGGCCATCGCGCTGGGCACCGGCGCGCGCCTCGCTCATCAACTGCGGGATCAGCGGGCCTTCCGGCAGGTTCTTCCAGAACCTCAGCGGCAAGTGCTGCTGCATGGCCGTGCGATTGAGCCGCGCCGGGTTGAAGGTGCTGCCGTAATAGGCGCGCCACAGCGCCTGACCACTGTCATCGGGTTGCTGCGCCCAATCCTGCCATTGGGCCGGACAGTGCCGCTCGTGCTGCAGGCGCTGGCCATCCCAGTACACGCCGTCACGTGGCGTCGCGATCAGCCAGCTGTGCTTGCCCAGGCGTTCGGCGAAATGGCCGCTGGCCGCGGCGAGGATGTCGTGAGCGGGCTCGAACCAGGCGACGAAGTCCGGCGCAGCGGGGGCCACGCATGGCTGGAAGCGCACGAAGGCATGCAGGTGATGGGCTTCGCGGCGCACGGCCTTGAGGCGACGGTGCAGCTCGCTGCCGTCGGGGTCGCCGGCCAGCACGGCGCTGCGCTCACCCTGGACGAAGCGCCAGAGCACGAGGTAGAGCAGGCTCCAGCGCTCATCGCCGCGATACTGCGCGGCGCTCTCCAGCAGTTCCAGCAGCTCGGGCGATACGCGCAGGCGTCCGCTGGGTTCCTGCGTCCGCTCGGCAGGCTGGTCGAACAGACCGGGGGCCGCCTCGTCGTCCTGCCATTGCAGCTGATGCGGCGCCAGGCCTTGCAGCAGGGCACGGCGCGCCACCTGGCGCCAGGTGGCGAAGGTGCCGTCGAAGCGCAGGCAGTGCATCACCACAGCGCCATCTGCGCCGGGGTATCGCGCAGTTGCTGGCGCAGCACCACGGACTCGTGTTCGCCACGCGGTGGCCGGTAATCCTGGGTGACGATGAACGGCTTGGCCTTCTCCAGCACGCAGCGCAGGCGGGTCAGGTCTTCGAAGCGGATGCGTCGTTCCCGCCTCAGCGCCCCCAGGCGGCGTGCACTCAGCACGCCGATGCCCGGGACGCGGGCGATCAGGGTTTCGTCGGCGCGGTTGAGGTCGACGGGAAACTGCTCGCGGTTGGCCAGTGCCCAGGCCAGCTTGGGGTCGATGTCCAGCGCCAGGTTGCCGGGGCCGTCGAGCAGCTCGGTGGCGCTGAAGCCATAGCCGCGCATGAGGAAGTCGGCCTGGTACAGGCGGTGTTCGCGCAGCAGTGGCGGGGCTTCGAACGGCACGCTCCCGGGGCTCTGCGGAATCGGGCTGAAGGCCGAGTAGTAGACGCGGCGCAGGCGGTAGTCCTGGTACAGGCTCTGGGCGTTGTGCAGGATGGTGCTGTCATCGGTGGCGTCGGCGCCGACGATCATCTGCGTGCTCTGCCCGGCCGGGGCGAAGCGCGGTGCCCGCCGTTCTTCCCGTGCTTCGCGTTCGCCCTGGTGGATGTTGTGCATGGCCTGGTGAATGCTGCCGACGTTCTTCTCCGGGGCCAGGCGGACCAGGCTGGTTTCGGTGGGCAGCTCGATGTTGACGCTGAGGCGGTCGGCATACAGGCCGGCCTCGGCGATCAGCTCCGGCGCAGCGTCGGGAATGGTCTTGAGGTGGATGTAGCCACGGAACTGGTGCTGTTCGCGCAGCAGCCTGGCGACGCGGATCAGCTGCTCCATGGTGTAGTCGGCCGAGCGGATGATGCCGGAGCTGAGGAACAGGCCGCTGATGCAGTTGCGCTTGTAGAAGTCGAGGGTCAGGGTGACCACTTCCTCGGGGGTGAAGCGCGCACGTGGCACGTCGCTGGAGCGGCGATTGATGCAGTACTGGCAGTCGTACAGGCAGAAATTGGTCAGCAGGACCTTGAGCAGCGCCACGCAGCGGCCATCCGGCGTGTAGCTGTGGCAGATGCCCATGCCGTTGGTCGAGCCGATGCCGTCCTTGCCCCTGGAACTGCGCTTGGGTGCGCCGCTGCTGGCGCAGGAGGCGTCGTACTTGGCGGCGTCGGCGAGGATGGTGAGTTTTTCGATCAGTTGCATGGCGGGCGATATCGATACTGTTTTTTTATACAGTATATGGGCGCCGTACAGCTATCAAGCAGTTCGTCCTGTTGCCTTGTCGTGGCAGGCATGCAACCTTCGCCTGGCGCGCAGCGTCTGAATCGTATCTCGCACAAGGAGTTCCTCATGCAACGACAGGACACGCACAGCAAGCTGATCGGCTACCTGCTGTGGATCTTCGGTTTCCTCGGTTCGCACCGTTTCTACTACGGCAAGCCGGTCACCGGCACCATCTGGTTCTTCACCCTCGGCCTGTTCTTCATCGGCTGGATCATCGACCTGTTCCTGATCCCCTCGATGGACCGCGAGGCCGACCTGCGCTTCACCGCCGGCGACACCGACTACAACGTGGCCTGGATCCTGCTGACCTTCCTTGGTGTGTTCGGCGTGCATCGCATGTACCAGGGCAAGTGGATCACCGGGATCATCTACCTGTTCACCGGCGGTCTGTTCCTGATCGGCGTGCTCTACGATTTCTGGACGCTGAACACGCAGGTCTCGCTGAAGAACGCGCAGCGCGCTTGAGCGGCAGAGGCCGGCGCTATGCACGGTCTGCTCCTTCTCAAGCAAACGTCAGAGGGGAGACGGTTCCGTAGCCCGGATGCAATCCGGGGAAATGAAAAGGGCATCCTGTGGGATGCCCTTTTTTCGTGACGCGGCGGGATCAGTCGTCGCTGTCGTCGTCGTCCCCGCCGTCGACCTTCATGCCCAGCTCCTTGATCTTGCGGGTCAGGGTGTTGCGACCCCAGCCCAGCAGCAGTGCGGCATCCCGACGGCGGCCGGCGGTGTGCTTGAGGGCTGTCTCGATCATGATGCGCTCGAAGGCCGGTACCGCGCTGTCGAGCAGGTTGGACTGGCCACGGGCCAGGGCCTGGTCGGCCCACAGGCGCAGCGCCTGCTCCCAGTTGGTGACGGGCGCGGCATCCTGCGGTTGGGTCAGCAGCTCCGGCGGCAGGTCGTCGACATGCACCTCGCGGCCCGACGCCATCACCGTGATCCAGCGGCACGTGTTCTCCAGCTGGCGCACGTTGCCCGGCCAGGGCAGGTGCTTGAGGTAGTCCTCGGTTTCGCTCTTGAGCAGCTTGGGCTCCACTGCCAGTTCCTGCGCGGCGCGGGCGAGGAAGTGGTTGGCCAGGGTCGGGATGTCCTCGCGGCGGTCGGCCAGGCGCGGGATGTGGATGCGAATGACGTTGAGGCGGTGGAACAGGTCTTCACGAAACTTGCCGGCCTGCACCAGGGTTTCCAGGTTCTGGTGGGTCGCGGCGATGATGCGCACGTCCACCTTCACCGGGGTGTGGCCGCCGACGCGGTAGAACTCGCCATCGGCCAGTACGCGCAACAGGCGCGTCTGGGTGTCGGCCGGCATGTCGCCGATCTCGTCGAGGAACAGGGTGCCGCCGTCGGCCTGCTCGAAGCGTCCACGGCGCTGGTTGGCCGCACCGGTGAAGGCGCCTTTCTCGTGGCCGAACAGCTCGGACTCCATCAGGTCCTTGGGGATCGCCGCCATGTTCAGGGCGATGAAGGGCGCTGCGGCGCGCGGGCTGTGGCGGTGCAGGGCATGTGCGACCAGCTCCTTGCCGGTCCCGGACTCGCCGTTGATCAGCACGGTGATGTTGGAGTGGGACAGCCGGCCAATGGCGCGGAACACCTCCTGCATCGCCGGCGCCTCGCCGATGATCTCGGGTGTGCGCGCCTGGGCGGCGGGGGCGGCCAGGCTCTGCTGTTCCTGGGCATGCTGGAAGGCGCGCTTGACCAGCGACACGGCCTCGTCGACGTCGAACGGCTTGGGCAGGTACTCGAAGGCGCCGCCCTGGTAGCTGGCCACTGCGCTGTCCAGGTCGGAGTGCGCGGTCATGATGATCACCGGCAGGCGTGGATACAGCTCGCGAATGCGCGCCAGCAGGTCGAGGCCACTGGCGCCGGGCATGCGGATGTCGGAGATGATCACGTCCGGCTGCTGGCGGGTCAGGCGGGCGAGGACACCGTCGGCACTGTCGAAACTCTGGGTGGTCATGCCTTCCTGTTGCAGGGCCTTTTCCAGTACCCAGCGGATGGAACGATCGTCGTCGACAATCCAGACGGTTTCACTGCGGCTCATGGCGTGGGCGCTCCTTGTTCCAGCGGCAGGAAGATCGAGAATACGGTGTGGCCGGGATAGCTCTCGCATTCGATCAGGCCTTGATGCTGGCTGATGATGTTCTGGGTGATGGCCAGGCCCAGGCCGGTGCCGTCGGCACGACCACTGACCATGGGATAGAAGATGGTTTCCTGCAGCTCCGGCGGAATGCCGGGGCCGTTGTCGATGACCTCCACCTTGACCACCAGGCGGTGGCGGGTGTGGCCGATGGTGAACTGGCGCAGGGTGCGGGTGCGCAGGCTGATGCGCCCAAGGCCCATGTCGTGCTTCTGCCCGGCGATCGCCTGCATGGCGTTGCGCACGATGTTGAGCACGGCCTGGATCATCTGCTCACGATCGATGAGCAGGTCGGGAATGCTCGGGTCGTAGTCGCGCACCAGGGTGATGCCGCCCTGGCTTTCCGCCTCGATCAGGTTGGCGACGCGCTCCAGCACCTCATGCACGTTGGTCATCGCCAGCGACGGCAGCTTGTTCGAGCCGAGCATGCGGTCGACCAGGTTACGCAGGCGGTCGGCCTCCTCGATGATGACGTTGGTGTAGTCCTTGAGGTCTTCGTTGGGCAGTTCGCGCGAGAGCAACTGAGCCGCGCCGCGAATGCCGCCGAGCGGGTTCTTGATCTCGTGAGCCAGGCCGCGTACCAGCAGCTTGGTGGTCTCCTGCTTGGACAGCTGCGCCTCTTCCTTGGTGATGCGCAACAGGCGGTCGCGTGGGTGCACCTCCAGCAGCAGCAGGGTCTCGCCCTTGCTGAACAGCGGGGTCACCGCGTAGTCCACGGTCAGCGTCTGGCCGGTGACCGAGGTCAGCACGGCTTCGCGCTTGTTGAACGGATGCGCCTGTTCCACCGCCTGGCGCAGTGAAGTCAGCGCTTCAGGCGATTCGGTGAACAGGTCGCTGATGAACTGACCATGGCTGCGCTGGCCGCTGACGGCCAGGAGCATTTCCGCCGCCGGGTTCATGTACTCAAGGCACAGCTGGCTGTTGAGCAACAGGGTGGCGGTGGTCAGGTTGTCGAGTAGCAGGCGGTGCAGTGCGTCGTTGATGGTCATAGGCAGCGCGTTCCGGCAATGGGCAGGAAAATGCAAGAAGCAAACCAAGGCCCCGAAAAGACGCATTTTTTGTGCGGTCTGCCAGGTTTTGGTTGTGTGGCGGCGCGGCTGGGCGGGGAAAAACGACCCAAAACAGGGAGAGTTTAGGAGGTGGTGCGTCAGTGCGCACCATAAAGGTGCGCTCTGTCAGAAGAAGGGCAGGATGCTCACGTCTTCCTTGGGTTTGTCCTTGAGCGGGCACTCGGGACGTACGCCGTAGTCGTTCTTCTTGCAGGGGTTGACCTTGCGCTTCTGCGCCAGGCTCATCCGGTGCATGTGGAACGGCTGTGGCGGTGTGCGCTCGACGATGAGCCCGGCGGCGTCGATGATTTCCGCGGCCAGCTGATGGGTGCCACGGTCGACGTGCTGCAGCGAGAACACCGGGCTGCGGCTCGCCTCGCCCTGCAGTTCGCCGTCGAGCAGCAGGCGATAGCTGTGCCCTGGCAGCAGGCCGGGTTCGCTGGTAAGGGTGACGATCATGTCGCCGGAGCCATTGTGAATCGAGGCGTCGGGCTCGGGGACGAGGATGCGCAGGACCTGATAGTGCATGACCGGTTTAGTAACGGCGGGCGCCGGGGCCATGCGCACGGTCGGTGCCGGCGCGTTGAGCTGCGCGCTGTTGGACGGGGCGAGGATCACCCGTTCGGCGCTGCTGCTGCGCGGTTTGTCCGTGAACACGCGGTTACCCTCGGCGTCGATGTAGGTGTACACCTGGGCCAGGGCGGTTTGGGTCATGAGCAGCAGGCCGAGCAACAGCGTCCGCATGGTGATGGGGTGCTTCACGGCGCGCCACGCGCCGGGCTGTTGACGCTGATGCGCTGCACGGTGAAGGTCTCCGTCGCGCTCTGCTGGACGATGCGATCGCCGGCCATCACCGCGACGGCCAGGCTGTGCTCGCCACGGTCGAGGTTGGTCAGTTGCAGGCTCGGGACATTGCTCGCCTGGCCGTAGGGCTCGCCGTCCAGAATCAGGCGCAGGCGGTGGCCGGCTTGCAGGCGTGGCTGGATGTTCACGCTGACGATGAAGGTGCCGTTGTTGGCGCGCATTGCCTCTTCGTCAGGAATGCCCTGCAGGCTCAGCGCGGAGTAGGGCGCTGCGCTCTGGCTGGTGTCGCTGTCGTGCTTCTGGTCGGCCGGGACGTTCGGCGTCTTCATGTCGACCGTGTTGGTGCGCGGCAGGGTGACGCTCTCGCTGGGCGTGCCTTCCGGTGGCTGATTGGTGAACACCGTGTTGCCGTTGGCGTCGGTGTATTTGTAGATCTGCGCGCTGGCCGGCAGGGCCAGGGCGAGCAACAGGCAGGCGAGTAACGGGCGCATGGGCCGATCCTTCCGCGGATGATGCGCTAAGCCTTGCACTGCTGAGGATTCCTGGCAAGCGCAGGGCGTCGTGGCTGTGATGCCCGGCCCTAAATCAGCTGCGCCGCGTCTGCCTCTGAAATGAAAAAAGCCCCGCCTGGCAGGGCCGGGCGGGGCTTTCGAACGCGCCACCCGAAGGCGGCGCGGCACTGGCTTAGACGCTGTAGTACAGGTCGTATTCCAGCGGGTGTACGAAGGTACGTACCTTGATTTCTTCTTCGCTCTTCAGCTCGATGTAGGCATCGATGAAGTCGTCGGAGAACACGCCGCCCTTGGTCAGGAACGCGCGGCCCTTGTCCAGCTCTTCCAGGGCTTCTTTCAGGCTGCCGCAAACCTGCGGGATCAGCTTGCCTTCTTCCGGCGGCAGATCGTAGAGGTTCTTGTCAGCGGCATCGCCCGGGTGGATCTTGTTCTGGATACCGTCCAGACCGGCCATCAGCAGAGCGGCGAAGGCCAGGTACGGGTTGGCAGCCGGGTCCGGGAAGCGCGCTTCGATGCGGCGGGCTTTCGGGCTGGCGACGTACGGGATACGGATCGAGGCGGAGCGGTTGCGAGCCGAGTAGGCCAGCATGACCGGTGCTTCGAAGCCCGGAACCAGGCGCTTGTAGGAGTTGGTCGACGGGTTGGTGAAGCCGTTCAGGGCCTTACCGTGCTTGATGATGCCGCCGATGAAGTACAGGGCGGTCTCGGACAGGCCGGCATAGCCTTCGCCGGAGAAGGTGTTCTTGCCGTCCTTGGAGATCGACATGTGCACGTGCATGCCCGAGCCGTTGTCGCCGTACAGCGGCTTCGGCATGAAGGTGGCGGTCTTGCCGTAGGCGTCGGCCACGTTGTGCACGCAGTACTTCAGGGTCTGAACTTCGTCAGCCTTGTTGACCAGGGTGTTGAACTTCACGCCGATTTCGTTCTGACCGGCAGTGGCCACTTCGTGGTGGTGCACTTCGACGACCAGGCCCATCTCTTCCATGGCGTTGCACATGGCGGTACGGATTTCGTGGTCGTGGTCGCACGGCGGAACCGGGAAGTAACCGCCCTTGACGGCCGGGCGGTGGCCCTTGTTGCCGCCTTCGACGTCGCCGTCGGTCATCCAGGAACCTTGCTCGGAGTAGATCTTGAACATCGAGCCGGAGATGTCGGACTTGAACTTGACTTCGTCGAAGATGAAGAACTCGGGCTCCGGGCCGACGAATACGGTGTCGCCGATGCCGGTGGACTTCAGGAACTCTTCGGCGCGCTTGGCGATGGAACGCGGGTCGCGGTCATAGCCCTGCATGGTGCTCGGCTCGATGATGTCGCAGACCAGGATCAGGGTCGGTTCTTCGGTGAACGGATCCAGTACGGCGGTCTCGTCGACCGGCATCAGGATCATGTCGGAGGCTTCGATGCCTTTCCAGCCATGGATGGACGAGCCGTCGAACATCTTGCCGTGCTCGAAGAAATCTTCGTCCAGGGCGTCACGGGCCGGCATGGTCACGTGGTGCTGCTTGCCCTTGGTGTCGGTGAAGCGCAGGTCTACCCACTTCACGTCGTGTTCTTTGATCAGTTGAACAGCCTTAGACATGTTGTCCTCCAGGTGGAAAAGGCTCCTATCTATGAGCCTCGAATGTACGGTGAAGCCCGGCGGGATAGTCCGTCAGGGCGACCTGCCTCACAAGGGAGCAAATTGCATGCCAGTGCCCTGTATTGGGCAGAAGCCTGGAAACTCAGGCATGGCGCCGGCTGCGCGGAATTTTCCTGGGAATATTTGCACTGATATGGGGCTGTAAATTATGGCTATGCACGATTTTGGTGCGCGCAGTGTTCGTTGCAGTATTTTTGGTCAAAGCTTGAGCAATTTCCGCTATAATCCGCGCCCCTGTTTTTTCGTCGCCTCGAGCGGGCGCCTTATCCATGAAACTGATCGTCAAAGTTTTCCCTGAAATCACCATCAAGAGTCGCCCGGTGCGCAAGCAGTTCATCCGCCAGTTGGGGAAGAACATCCGTGCCGTGCTGCGCGACCTCGACCCCGCACTGCGGGTGACCGGTGTGTGGGACAACCTGGAGGTCGAGACCGACCTGGACGATCCGCGCCTGCTCGCCGAGATGACCGAACGCCTGCGCAACACGCCGGGCATCGGTCTGTTCCTGGAAGTCAACGAGTACCCGCTGGGTGACCTCGACGAGATCACCGAGCACTGCAAGCGCCACTACGCCGACCAGTTGCCGGGCAAGATCTTCGCCGTGCGTTGCAAGCGCGGCGGCAAGCATGCGTTCAGCTCCATCGATGTCGAGCGCCATGTCGGCAGCCGACTGCGTCAGGAGTGCGCTGCCGCCGGTATCGACCTGAAGAAGCCGGAAGTCGAAGTGCGCATGGAGATCCGCGACCAGCGCCTGTTCGTGGTGCACCATCGCCACGAAGGTCTGGGCGGCTATCCGCTGGGCTCGCTGGAGCAGACCCTGGTGCTGATGAGTGGCGGCTTCGATTCCACCGTGGCGGCTTATCAGATGATGCGCCGCGGCCTGGTCAGCCACTTCTGCTTCTTCAACCTCGGCGGTCGTGCCCATGAGCTGGGCGTGATGGAGGTTGCGCACTATATCTGGCAGAAGTTCGGCCGCTCGCAGCGCGTGCTGTTCATCAGCGTGCCGTTCGAAGAGGTGGTCGGCGAGATTCTCTCCAAGGTCGACAACAGCCAGATGGGCGTGATCCTCAAGCGCATGATGCTGCGTGCCGCGACCCGCGTGGCCGAGCGTCTGGATATCGAGGCGCTGGTGACCGGCGAGGCGATCAGCCAGGTGTCCAGCCAGACGCTGACCAACCTGGCGGTGATAGACTCGGCCACCGACATGCTGGTGATGCGCCCGCTGATCGCCAGCCACAAGCAGGACATCATCGATACCGCCACGCAGATCGGCACCGCCGAGTTCGCCAAGAACATGCCCGAGTACTGCGGGGTGATCTCGGTCAACCCGACCACCAAGGCGCGTGGTTACCGCGTGGAGAAGGAAGAAGCGCAGTTCGACATGGCCATTCTCGAGCGTGCCCTGGAGCGCGCGACCCAGCTGCCGATCGATCGGGTGATCGACGAGCTGGGCAAGGATGTGCAGGTCGAGACCGTTTCCGAGGCGCTGGCCGGACAGATCGTCATCGACATCCGCCATCCCGATGCCGCCGAAGACGAGCCGCTCGAGGTGCCCGGCGTCGAAGTGCAGGCGCTGCCCTTCTATGCGCTGAACAACAAATTCAAGGAACTGGATGAGAATCGCCAGTACCTGCTGTATTGCGACAAGGGCGTGATGAGTCGCCTGCATGCCCACCACCTGCTGAGCGAGGGGCATGCCAATGTGCGCGTTTATCGTCCGGCATAGAACGCCGGGGCTCAATGGCGGGAGTATCCGCCATCGCCCTCCCGACCTCGGGCGCTGATCCCCTTTTCTTCATATTCGTCGTCCAGGCTGGGCGACACACCGAATCCTCTGATCGAGATACACACAGTGATCGAAAATCTGCGCAACATCGCCATCATCGCCCACGTTGACCATGGCAAAACCACCCTCGTCGACAAACTGCTGCGTCTGTCCGGCACCCTCGACCGCAAAGAAGCGGAAAACGAGCGCGTGATGGACTCCAACGACCAGGAGAAAGAGCGCGGCATCACCATTCTGGCGAAGAACACCGCACTGAAGTGGGGCGACTACAACATCAACATCGTCGACACCCCCGGACACGCCGACTTCGGCGGTGAAGTGGAGCGTGTGATGAGCATGGTCGACTCCGTGCTGCTGGTGGTCGACGCTCAGGACGGCCCGATGCCGCAGACCCGCTTCGTGACCCAGAAGGCGTTCAAGGCCGGTCTGCGTCCGATCGTCGTGGTCAACAAGATCGACCGTCCGGGCGCGCGTCCTGACTGGGTCATCGACCAGATCTTCGACCTGTTCGACAACCTCGGCGCCACCGACGAGCAGCTGGACTTCCCCATCGTCTACGCCTCGGCCCTGAACGGCATCGCCGGCATGGATCACGAGAACATGGACGACAACATGGACGCCCTGTTCCAGGCCATCGTCGACCACGTGCCGGCACCGGTCGTCGATGCCACTGGTCCGTTCCAGATGCAGATCTCCCAGCTGGACTACAACAGCTTCCTCGGCGTGATCGGTATCGGCCGCATCGCCCGCGGCACCATCAAGGCCAACAGCCCGGTGACCGCCATCGGCGCCGACGGCAAGAAGCGCAACGGCCGCATCCTGAAGATCATGGGTCACTCCGGTCTGCAGCGCGTCGAAGTGCAGGAAGCCACTGCGGGCGACATCGTCTGCGTATCGGGCATGGACGAGCTGTTCATCTCCGACACCCTGTGCGACCAGAACAACGTCGAGGCCCTGCCGCCGCTGACCGTCGACCAGCCGACCGTGAGCATGACCTTCCAGGTCAACGACTCGCCGTTCGCCGGCAAGGAAGGCAAGTTCGTCACCAGCCGCAACATCAAGGACCGGCTGGACAAGGAGCTGCTGCACAACGTGGCGCTGCGTGTCGAGCCGGGCGAGACTCCTGAGAAGTTCAAGGTCTCCGGCCGTGGTGAACTGCACCTGTCGGTACTGATCGAAACCATGCGCCGTGAAGGCTTCGAACTGGCCGTTGGTCGTCCGGAAGTGGTGATCATCGAGAACGAGGCCGGCGACAAGCAGGAGCCGTACGAGAACGTCACCATCGACATCGAAGAGCAGCATCAGGGTTCGGTGATGGAGCAGATGGGCCTGCGCAAGGGCGATCTGACCAACATGATCCCCGACGGCAAGGGTCGTATCCGCCTGGAGTACACCATCCCGGCACGTGGCCTGATCGGCTTCCGTAACAACTTCCTGACCCTGACCTCGGGCAGCGGCATCCTGACCTCGACCTTCAGCCACTACGGCGCGATCAAGGCCGGTGAAGTGTCCAACCGTCAGAACGGTGTACTGGTCTCCATGGCCACCGGCACCGCGCTGACCTACTCGCTGGAAACCCTGCAGGCGCGCGGCAAGCTGTTCCTCGAGCCGGGCCAGGAAATCTACGAAGGTCAGCTGGCCGGTATCAACAGCCGTGACAACGACCTGGTGATCAACCCCACCAAGGGCAAGAAGCTCGACAACATGCGTGCTTCCGGCAAGGACGAAGTCATCGCCCTGGTGCCGCCGATCAAGTTCACCCTCGAGCAGGCGCTGGAATTCATCGCCGACGACGAGCTGGTGGAAGTGACGCCGAAGTCGATCCGTCTGCGCAAGAAGTACCTGAACGAGAACGACCGCAAGCGTTTCGAACGCGCCAAGGTCTGACGGCAGCTACCAGCAGCACGCTGCAAGTTGCAAGGGAAAGCCCCGCCAGAGCGATCTGGCGGGGCTTTTCATTGTGTGGCGCTCATCGGGCATCGCGCGCCGTGCGGCAAAAGAAAACCCCGGCCTCCTTGCGGAGCCGGGGTTTTGCGTATCTGCCTCAGCCGCGCTGCGGTCGACAGGCCAGCAGCCCGTAGGCCGTCAGTCCGATCAACAGCAGCAGGCTGAGCGTCATCACTCGCCCGCCACCTGGCGCAGCGACTGTGCCGGGGTGTCGCCGAGGTTGTTGAGCATGCGCTCGCTGTACCAGTCGATGAAGTTGATCACGCCGAACTCGTAGGTCTTCGAGTAGGGGCCGGGCTGGTAGGCGGTGGAGTTGATGCCGCGCTGGTTTTCCTCGGCCAGGCGACGGTCCTGGTCGTTGGTGGCGTCCCATACCTGGCGCAGGCGGGCGACGTCATAGTCGACGCCTTCCACGGCATCCTTGTGTACCAGCCACTTGGTGGTGACCATGGTTTCCTGGGCGCTGATCGGCCACACGGTGAAGACGATCATGTGATCGCCCATGCAGTGGTTCCACGAATGTGGCAGGTGCAGGATGCGCATCGAGCCGAGGTCCGGGTCGGTGATGCGGCCCATCAGCTTCTTGCAGCCCTGCTTGCCATCCATGGTCATGGATACGGTGCCCTTGAGCAGCGGCATGCGCACGATGCGGTTGCGCAGGCCGAAGCTGGCGTGAGCGTAGGGGATGTTGTCCTTGTCCCAGCGGGTGGTGCACTCGGCGACCTGATCCTTGAACGCCTGGCTGGCGCGCGGGTCGGTGACGTCGTCCCACTCCAGCAGGGTGTTGAGCAGTTCGGGGTGCGAGCCGTTGCAGTGGTAGCACTCGCGGTTGTTCTCGAGCACCAGCTTCCAGTTGGCCTTCTCCATCAGGGTGGTCTGCACGGCCACCTTGGTGTTCTCCATGTCGTAGGGTTCCATGTAGTGCGTCAGGGTCGCGAGGAACTCGTCGATGGCTGGCGGGTTTTCCGCCAGGGAGATGAAGATGTAGCCACCGGCGGTCTTGCAGGCGACCGGCTTGAGGCTGTAGTCGGCGAGGTTGAAGCCTTCGCCCATCTCGGTGCCGGCGAACAGCAGGCGGCCGTCCAGTTCGTAGGTCCACTGGTGGTAGGGGCAGACCAGCTTGGCGACCTTGCCCTTGTCGCTGACGCACAGGCGCGAGCCGCGATGGCGGCAGACGTTGTGGAAGGCATGCACCTGACCGTCATTGCCGCGCAGGACGATGACCGGGTTGTCGCCGATCTGCAGGGTGAGGAAGTTGCCCTTGGTCGGGATTTCGCAGGTCATGCCGGCGATCAGCCATTCCTTGTGGAAGATCTCCTGCATGTCGACCTGGAACAGGCGCTCGTCGTTGTAGAAGGGCTGTGGCAGCGAGAAGCTGTGGTCGCGCTCGTTGAGCATCTGTGCGGTCGCCTTGCGGACGGGCTCCAGCGGGTCGCCCAGGCTCAGGTTTTGGGTGCAGTCCATGATGACTCCTCATTGGCGGGTGCCTGGCACCTGCCGGAAATAGTGGCTGTTACGGTTGTGCCGCAAGGTGTCGAGCGGTCGCTGCTGCCTGCTCTGGGCACGCATGCTTGGTGAGGCGGAGTGTGGATCCGGCCCGCGCCGAATCCTTATCCATGGGCGACATGGTCGGATGCGTTTCCGACGCGCCGAGCCCCGTGCAATGGGGCAGGTCGCGATAAGCATGCGGATGTCGCTGGTGGATAAATGACGTCCGCCAGCCTTTCGCACAATCCGCTGCAATTAGGCCGATGTCCGGCCCTGTGGAGAGTCGTTCATGACCGCCAACGCCTTCCTCAATCCGGTGACTACCCAGACCTGGACCAATGGCCGCCACATGGTGCGCTGCGTCAAGGTCATTCAGGAAACCTGGGACGTGCGCACCTTCTGCTTCATGGCCGATCAGCCGGTGCTGTTCTTCTTCAAGCCCGGGCAGTTCGTCACCCTGGAACTGGAGATCGAGGGGCAGCCGATCATGCGCTCCTACACCATCTCCAGCTCGCCGTCGGTGCCCTACAGCTTCTCCATCACCATCAAGCGGGTGCCGGGCGGCCGGGTTTCCAACTGGCTGCACGACAACCTCAAGGAAGGCGACGAGGTGCCGGTGCACGGGCCGGTGGGGCTGTTCAACGCCATCGACTTCCCGGCGGACAAGGTGCTGTTCCTGTCCGGTGGGGTCGGCATCACGCCGGTGATGTCGATGGCGCGCTGGTTCTACGACACCAACGCCAATGTCGACATGGTGTTCGTGCACAGCGCGCGCTCGCCGAAGGACATCATCTACCAGCGCGAGCTGGAGCACATGGCCGCGCGGATCAACAACTTCAGCCTGCATGTGATTTGCGAGAAGCATGGCCTGGGCGAGTCCTGGGCGGGCTATCGCGGCTACCTGAACAAGGCGATGCTGGAGCTGATGGCGCCGGACTACCTGGAGCGGGAAATCTTCTGCTGCGGCCCGACCCCCTACATGGGTGCGGTCAAGCGCCTGCTCGAGGCGGCGGGCTACGACATGAGCCGCTACCACGAGGAGGCGTTCGGGCCGACGCCGCCGGAGATTCGTGCCGAGGTCAAGGAGCTGGCCGCCGAGGCGGCCGACGCGCCGGAAGTGCCGGTCGGCGAGCTCAATCAGGTGGAGTTCTCCAGTACCGGCAAGAGCATCCGGGTGGCGCCGGGGGAAACCGTGCATGCGGCGGCGGCCAAGCTCGGCCTGCACATTCCCAAGGCCTGCGGCATGGGGATCTGCGGCACCTGCAAGGTCATGAAGACCTCGGGCGAGGTGGAGATGGAGCACAATGGCGGCATCACCGACGAAGACGTCGCCGAGGGCTACATCCTGTCCTGCTGCAGCGTGCCGAAGGGCGACGTGGCGATCGATTACTGACGCAGCTGCCGGCGGCATGGCGCATCGGGTTTCAGTGGCTCTGCGTCATGGTGTCTGCGGTGGGCTGCAACGCCACTCATGCGTGCCCTCCAGGCGTTCGGCATTCCTCACCGACCAGTTGCCGGCGCTACCGACCAAGCAGAAGCGCTTGTAGAACCACGCTCGTCGATGCTTCTGATCGCCAGCCTGTAGCAGAACCTCATAGATGCCCGGCTCAAGCGCACGAGGTGGGACCCTGGTCTCGAAGGAGGCAACAGGCTGGCCATACTCGATGCAGGTGTCGGGGCGTAGCTGCAAGGTGGAACTCGTGGTGCCGGGTGGCAGGCTGGCTTCCCATGCCTGCGCTGACGGTCGATTGACCTGTACTGCATACAGCTCCACCTGATTCTGGTCGAGGCGAGCGTTGCGAGAAAAGAAGCCAGGCACTTCATAGGTTTCGCTGGCTCCGATGCACAGCGCCTCGTCACGTATCCAGGCACGCGCGTCACCATCATGGTGTCGAGACATCGCATAGCCGTCACACACGCAGACGAGGGCCAGGATCGGCAGTAAAACGCTACGGAAGCAGTTTGCGGTCATTTGGATTGCTCAGAAAATCGCCGAGAACCTATTTGCAGGCGTCCATGCCGGGTACTCGTTTGCCACCGACACGCCTCATGGCGTTACGTGGCCGGTTCGGTCTCATTCCATGATGCATGTCGTTATCTGAGAGAGCAGCCAGAGAGCCGGTGCGGCATGGAAGGGCGCGTTGCGCCGCTGCCATGCTCAGCCAGGGCAGATTGCTCAGGCCCCCATCACTTCGCGGATATCGGCGGCCAGCTGGCGCACGCGGGCTTCGTCGGTATCCCAGCTGCACATGAAGCGTGCGCCGCCGGCGCCGATGAAGGTGTAGAAGCGCCAGCCGCGGGCGGTCAGGGCGGCGATGGCGGGTTCCGACAGCTGCAGGAACACACCGTTGGCCTCCACCGGGAACATCAGGCTGACGCCCGGTACGTCGGCGACCAGCGTGGCCAGCAGTTGCGCGCAGTGGTTGGCGTGGTTGGCATACTTCAGCCAGGCGTCGTCCTGCAGGATGCCGACCCAGGGTGCCGACAGGTAGCGCATCTTCGAGGCCAGCTGGCCAGCCTGCTTGCAGCGGTAGTCGAAGTCCTCGGCGAGGGCCTTGTCGAAGAAGATGATGGCTTCGCCCACGGCCATGCCGTTCTTGGTGCCGCCGAAGCACAGCACATCGACGCCGGCTTTCCAGGTCAGCTCCGCCGGGCTGCAGCCGAGGAAGGCGCAGGCGTTGGAGAAGCGGGCACCGTCCATGTGCAGGTGCAGGCCGAGTTCCTCGCAGGTCTGGCTGATGGCGCGGACCTCTTCGGGGCGGTAAACGGTGCCGACCTCGGTGGCCTGGGTGAGGGTCACCACGCGCGGTTTCGGGTAGTGGATGTCCTGGCGCTTGAGTGCCACGTCGCGAATCGCCTGCGGGGTCAGCTTGCCGTTGTCGGTCCGGGCCAGCAGCAGCTTGGAGCCGTTGGAGAAGAACTCCGGCGCGCCGCATTCGTCGGTCTCGACGTGCGCGGTCTCCGAGCAGATCACGCTGTGGTAGCTCTGGCACAGCGAGGCCAGGGCCAGGGAGTTGGCCGCTGTGCCGTTGAAGGCGAAGAACACCTCGCAGTCGGTCTCGAACAGGCGGCGGAAGTGATCGGCGGCGCGCGCCGTCCACTCGTCATCGCCGTAGGCGCGCTGGTGGCCCAGGTTGGCTTCGGCCATGGCTGCCCAGGCTTCGGGACAGATGCCGGAATAGTTGTCGCTGGCGAATTGCTGGGCATTGTCGGGCATTGGCGCGTTCCTTCTGAGTCGCAGCCGGCGAGGGTGCCGGCAAAGCCACCACTTTACTCCGTGGCTGGTGGGATGGACGTCCGTGGCGGCGACGACTTGTTGTGTCGATGCGTACTGCCGGGTCGGATCCTGAATGACTGTTCGCCGCAGGGAGGGAACTCGTGTCGGCGGATGGTGTTCCCACTACAGAGGGCGGCATCTGGCCCGTCTTCCGCAATCAAGAGAAGGAGTTTCATATGACCTATCGTCACCTGCTCGCCATCGCGCTGCCACTGGTCGTGGCCGTACCCGCCTCCGCCGCCGAGTGGTCCGACAATGCCAAGACCGAGTTCGTGCAGCAGTGCATCGCGGGCGCCCCGGCAGGCTACGAGGAGCCACAGCTGAGGGCGTATTGCGACTGCGCCGCGACCAAGGTCAGTCAGGAATTCAGCGAGGCCGAGCTGCAAGCCATGAGCCGTCAGTCGCCGCCTGATCAGGCCATGCAGCAGCGTCTGGTGAATGCGTCCAGCAGCTGCAGCGGCAAGCTCAAGCCTTGAGTCGCATTGAGCAAATAGCACACGCTTGCGCCGGAGCCGCATCGGCTCTGGCCTGGCGCCGGTTTTCCACAGACAGCCCACAGCACTGCTCACAGTATTTGTGCACAAGCAGATGCTATCTCATTGATCCTGCTCGATTTTTGCTCTCGCCTCGGTAAGCCCCGCCAGCACTGGCCTGGGCCGTTAACCGAACAGTCTATGCACAGCTTCATCCACATAATCTGTGCATATCCCCAGCGTTCCTCCCCTTGTCGTCCTGGTCGCAGGTGGACAACTCCGCCCGCGCGCAGCCCTGGGTGGATATCGATCAGTTCAGCGTACGTCAGGCTCTGCGCGGCCCCTGGCCTGGTATGGACAGCTTTTCCACAGGCTGTTCCACTGCTTCTGTGTATGTCTCTGGTTGTTAACTTATTGATATTGCTCGGGAAATGACCTGATTTCGGGAGCCCGCGTGGCATCGGCCCTGCGCCCGCTTGTGCACCGCTTATCCACCGAACGATCCCCGTTTTCTGTGCGCAAGAGGCGTCGCCTGGTTGGTGCTTCCGTTTGCGACAGAGGCATGTCGCAAACGAATGCTCTCGCGGCGTTGGCAGGCATTTGAGGGGGCAGGGCCGGCCCTACCATCGCTGCAAATGGGCCTGCCGGCCCGCCCGACCAAGACCGCCGCCAGCAGGCGCGCAGGAGAATCGAGATGTTCAGCAAACAGGACCAGATCCAGGGTTACGACGACGCGTTGCTCGCCGCCATCAATCAGGAAGAGCGCCGTCAGGAAGAGCACATCGAGCTGATCGCTTCGGAGAACTACTGCAGCCAGCGTGTCATGGAGGCGCAGGGCAGCGGCCTGACCAACAAGTACGCCGAAGGCTATCCGGGCAAGCGCTACTACGGTGGCTGCGAGTACGTCGACAAGGTCGAGCAACTCGCCATCGACCGTGCCAAGGAACTGTTCGGCGCCGATTACGCCAACGTCCAGCCACACTCCGGTTCCTCGGCCAACAGCGCCGTCTACCTGGCGCTGCTGAATGCCGGTGACACCATCCTGGGCATGAGCCTGGCCCATGGCGGTCACCTGACCCACGGCGCCAAGGTGTCGTCCTCGGGCAAGCTGTACAACGCGGTGCAGTACGGCCTGAACCCGGCCACCGGCCTGATCGACTACGACGAGGTCGAGCGCCTGGCCGTGGAGCACAAGCCGAAGATCATCGTGGCCGGCTTCTCCGCCTACTCCAAGACCCTCGACTTCCCGCGCTTTCGCGCCATCGCCGACAAGGTCGGTGCCCTGCTGTTCGTCGACATGGCCCACGTCGCCGGCCTGGTGGCCGCCGGCCTGTACCCGAATCCGATTCCGTTCGCCGACGTGGTCACCACCACCACGCACAAGACCCTGCGCGGCCCGCGTGGCGGCCTGATCCTGGCCAAGGCCAACGAAGAGATCGAGAAGAAGCTCAACTCCGCCGTGTTCCCCGGTGCCCAGGGTGGCCCGCTGATGCACGTCATCGCGGCCAAGGCGGTGTGCTTCAAGGAGGCCATGGAGCCGAGCTTCAAGGCCTACCAGCAGCAGGTGATCGACAACGCCCAGGCCATGGCCGAAGTGTTCGTCGAGCGTGGCTACGAGGTGGTCTCCGGCGGTACCGACAACCACCTGTTCCTGCTCAGCCTGATCAAGCAGGGGCTGACCGGCAAGGAGGCCGATGCGGCCCTGGGCCGTGCCGGCATCACCGTGAACAAGAACGCCGTGCCGAACGACCCGCAGTCGCCGTTCGTCACTTCCGGCATCCGTATCGGCACGCCGGCGGTGACCACCCGTGGCTTCAAGGTCGCGCAGTGCCAGGCGCTGGCGGGCTGGATCTGCGACATCCTCGACCACCTCGGCGATGCCGACGTCGAGGCGCAGGTTGCCAAGCAGGTGGCCGCACTGTGCGCGGATTATCCGGTGTATCGGTAATTCGCAGGGTGGAAGGCGCTGCTCCTTCCGCCCGCTATCGGTGGATCGATGAGGCGCGATCCACTTCAAGTGACCCTCTCCCCCGGCCCCTCTCCCGCAAGCGTGAGAGGGGAGTAAAAACTGGAGCATGCCCATGCAACGTTATTCCGGCTTCGGCCTGTTCAAGCACTCGTTCAGCCACCATGAGAACTGGCAGCGCATGTGGCGCAATCCGACGCCCAAGCCGGTGTACGACGTGGTCATCGTCGGCGGTGGCGGTCATGGCCTGGCCACCGCCTACTACCTGGCCAAGGAGTTCGGCGTGAAGAACGTCGCGGTGGTCGAGAAAGGCTGGCTCGGTGGCGGCAACACCGCGCGCAACACCACCATCGTGCGCTCCAACTACCTGTGGGACGAATCCGCGCATCTCTACGAGCATGCGATGAAACTGTGGGAAGGCCTGTCCCAGGACCTGAACTACAACGTCATGTTCTCCCAGCGCGGTGTCTACAACCTGTGCCATACCCTGCAGGACATGCGTGATGCCGAGCGTCGCGTCAGTGCCAACCGCCTCAACGGCGTGGATGGCGAGCTGCTCGACGCCAGGCAGGTCGAGGCGGAGATTCCCTACCTGGACTGCAGCAAGAACACCCGCTACCCGATCATGGGCTCCACCGTGCAGCGTCGCGGCGGCGTGGCCCGTCACGATGCCGTGGCCTGGGGCTATGCCCGTGCGGCCGATGCGGCCGGTGTCGACCTGATCCAGAACACCGAGGTGATCGGTTTCCGCAAGCAGAACGGCGCGGTGATCGGCGTGGAGACCAACAAGGGCTTCATCGGCGCCAAGCGCGTCGGCGTAGTCACTGCCGGTAACTCCGGGCACATGGCCGGGCTCGCCGGTTTCCGCCTGCCGCTGGAATCCCACCCGCTGCAGGCGCTGGTATCCGAGCCGATCAAGCCGATCATCGACAGCGTGATCATGTCCAACGCCGTGCACGGCTACATCAGCCAGTCGGACAAGGGCGACCTGGTCATCGGTGCCGGTATCGACGGCTACAACGGTTATGGTCAGCGTGGCTCCTACCCGACCATCGAACACACCCTGCAGGCCATCGTCGAGATGTTCCCGGTGCTTTCGCGGGTGCGCATGAACCGCCAGTGGGGCGGCATCGTGGACACCTGCCCGGACGCCTGCCCGATCATCTCCAAGACGCCGGTGGACAACCTGTTCTTCAACTGCGGCTGGGGTACCGGTGGCTTCAAGGCCACGCCGGGCTCGGGCCACGTGTTCGCCGCCAGCCTGGCCAAGGGGGAGATGCACCCGCTGGCCAAGCCGTTCTCCATCGATCGTTTCCACACCGGTGCACTGATCGACGAGCACGGCGCGGCTGCCGTGGCTCACTAAAACGCGCGTAGCGCAAAACCGATGACCCTCTCCCGCTTGCGGAAGAGGGTGGCCCGAAGGGCCGGGAGAGGGTGACGCGGCCAGCACCGCACGCCCTCTCCCCCGACCCCTCGCCCACGGGTGGGCGAGGGGAGACCAGATAAACCCCGTTGGCATCTGCGAGCGGGGAGCGTTTCAGGAGGCCACCATGCTGCACATCTTCTGCCCCTACTGTGGCGAACAGCGCTCCGAAGAGGAGTTCCATGCCAAGGGCCAGGCGCATATCGCCCGCCCGCTCGACCCCGATGCCTGCAGCGATGCCGAGTGGGGCGAGTACATGTTCTTCCGCGACAACCCGCGCGGTATCCACCATGAGCTGTGGGTACACGCGGCCGGTTGCCGCAAGTATTTCAACGTCACCCGCCACACCGTGACCTACGAGATCCTCGAGACCTACAAGGTCGGCGAGCAGCCCTCGGTCACCGCAGCCGGCGCCTCCGAGAAGAAAGCCGTGGCAGAAGGAGTAACGGCATGAGCCAGGTCAATCGTCTTGCCAAGGGTGGTCGTATCGACCGCAGCCAGCCGCTGAGCTTCAGCTTCAACGGCCAGAACTATCAGGGCTACGCGGGCGACAGCCTGGCGGCCGCACTGCTGGCCAACGGTGTCGACATCGTCGGTCGCAGCTTCAAGTATTCGCGTCCGCGGGGCATCGTCGCGGCCGGCAGCGAAGAGCCCAATGCCGTGCTGCAGATCGGTTCCCGCGAAGCCACGCAGATCCCCAACGTGCGCGCTACGCAGCAGGCCCTGTACGGCGGCCTGGTGGCCAGCAGCACCAACGGTTGGCCGAGCGTCAACACCGACCTGATGGGCATTCTCGGCAAGGTCGGCGGGGGCATGATGCCGCCCGGCTTCTACTACAAGACCTTCATGTACCCGCAGAACCTGTGGCTGACCTACGAGAAGTACATCCGCAAGGCGGCGGGCCTGGGCCGTTCGCCCACCGAGGTCGACCCGGATATCTACGACCAGCTGAACCAGCACTGCGACGTGCTGATCGTCGGCGCGGGGCCGGCCGGCCTGGCTGCCGCACTGGCCGCCGGTCGCAGTGGTGCCCGCGTGATCCTCGCCGATGAGCAGGAAGAGTTCGGCGGCAGCCTGCTCGACACCCGGCAGACCCTCGATGGCAAGCCGGCCAGCGACTGGGTGGCCAAGGTGGTCGCCGAGCTGGAGAGCCTGCCGGAAGTGACCCTGCTGCCGCGTGCCACGGTCAACGGTTATCACGACCACAACTTCCTGACCATCCATCAGCGCCTCACCGATCACCTCGGCGAAGTCGCGCCCATGGGCCAGGCGCGCCAGCGCATGCACCGCGTGCGCGCCAAGCGCGTGGTCCTGGCCAGTGGTGCGCACGAGCGGCCGCTGGTGTACGCCAACAACGACGTGCCGGGCAACATGCTCGCCGGCGCCGTGTCGACCTACGTGCGCCGCTACGGCGTGGCGCCGGGCAAGGCCCTGGTGCTGTCGACCAACAACGATTACGCCTACCGCGTGGTGCTCGACTGGCTCGACGCCGGTCGCCAGGTGGTGGCCGTGGCCGACGCGCGCAGCAATCCGCGTGGTACCTGGGTCGAAGAGGCGCGCTCGCGTGGCGTGCGCATCCTGACCGGCAGTGCGGTGATCGAGGCGCGCGGCAGCAAGCGTGTCACGGGTGCCCGTATCTGCGCCATCGACGTCAAGAGCCACAAGATCACCAGCCCCGGCGAAGTCGTGGACTGCGACCTGATCGTCAGTTCCGGCGGCTACAGCCCGGTGGTGCACCTGGCTTCCCACCTGGGCGGTCGTCCCGAGTGGCGCGAGGACATCCTCGGTTTCGTCCCCGGTGCGGGCAATGGCATTCAGCAGCGCATCGATGCCGGTGCGGTGAACGGCGTGTTCGGTCTCGGCGACGTGCTGGCCAACGGCTTCGAGGCCGGTGCCAAGGCCGCCGCGGATACCGGTTACAAGGCCGTCAGCGACAGCCTGCCGAAGGCCAGCATCCTCAACGAAGACCCGATGCTGGCGCTGTTCCAGGTCCCGCACGAGAAGAACACCGCGCGTGCGCCGAAGCAGTTCGTCGACCTGCAGAACGACGTCACCGCCGCCGGCATCGAGCTGGCCACCCGCGAAGGCTTCGAGTCGGTCGAGCACGTCAAGCGCTATACCGCGCTGGGCTTCGGTACCGACCAGGGCAAGCTGGGCAACATCAACGGTCTGGCCATCGCGGCCCGTTCCATGGGCATCAGCATCCCGCAGATGGGCACCACCATGTTCCGCCCGAACTACACCCCGGTGACCTTCGGCGCCGTGGCCGGCCGTCACTGTGGTGCGCTGTTCGATGCCAAGCGCTACACCGCGATGCAGGCCTGGCATGTCAGCCACGGCGCCGAGTTCGAGGACGTCGGCCAGTGGAAGCGTCCCTGGTACTTCCCGAAGAACGGTGAGGACCTGCACGCCGCCGTGGCCCGCGAGTGCCTGGCGGTGCGCAACAGCGTGGGCATTCTCGATGCCTCCACCCTGGGCAAGATCGACATCCAGGGCCCGGATGCGCGCGAGTTCCTCAACCGCGTCTACACCAATGCCTGGACCAAGCTGGACGTGGGCAAGGCCCGCTACGGCCTGATGTGCAAGGAAGACGGCATGGTCTTCGACGACGGCGTGACCGCCTGTCTGGCCGACAACCATTTCGTCATGACCACCACCACCGGCGGCGCGGCGCGCGTGCTCGAGTGGCTGGAGATCTACCACCAGACCGAGTGGCCGGAACTGAAGGTGTTCTTCACCTCGGTCACCGACCACTGGGCCACCATGACCCTGTCCGGCCCGAACAGCCGCAAGCTGCTGGCCAAGGTCACCGACATCGACCTGGACAAGGACGCCTTCCCGTTCATGAGCTGGAAGGAAGGCCTGGTCGGCGGCGTGCCGGCGCGGGTGTTCCGCATCTCCTTCACCGGCGAGCTGAGCTACGAGGTGAACGTGCAGGCCGACTACGCCCTGGGCGTGTGGGAGCAGATCATCGAGGCGGGCAAGGAGTTCGACCTGACCCCCTACGGCACCGAGACCATGCACGTGCTGCGCGCCGAGAAGGGTTTCATCATCGTTGGTCAGGATACCGACGCCTCGGTGACGCCGGACGACCTCAACATGGGCTGGTGCGTCGGCCGCACCAAGCCGTTCTCCTGGATCGGCAAGCGTGGCATGAACCGTGACGACTGCCTGCGTGAAGACCGCAAGCAGCTGGTCGGGCTGAAGCCGGTCGATCCGAACAAGGTGCTGCCGGAAGGTGCGCAACTGGTGTTCGATCCGAAACAGTCCATCCCGATGCAGATGGTCGGCCACGTCACCTCCAGCTACATGAGCGCGGCCATGGGCCACAGCTTCGCCATGGCCGTCGTCAAGGGCGGGCTCAAGCGCATGGGTGAGCGGGTGTTCGCCCCGCTGGTCGATGGCAGCGTGATCGAAGCCGAAATCTGCAGCTCCGTGTTCTATGACCCGAAAGGGGATCGCCAGAATGTCTAACGTCAACCTGTTCCAACAACGTCCCGCCGACATCGCCGGGCAATCCCCGCTGCATCACGCCGGCCTGCACGAGCTGGCCGGCAAGGGCAGCAAGAGCGCCGGCGTGACCCTGCGCGAGAAGAAGCTGCGCGGTCATCTGGTGATCCGTGGCGACGCCAGGGACGCGGCGTTCTCCGGTGGCATCCACAAGGCCGTCGGCCTGGAGCTGCCGGTGGCGCTGACCCTGGTGGCCGATGGCGACACCTCGCTGCAGTGGCTCGGCCCTGACGAATGGTTGCTGATCGTGCCCGGCGGCACCGAGTTCGACGTCGAGCGCAAGCTGCGCGAGGCGCTGGACGGCCAGCTGTTCTCGGTGGTCAACGTCAGCGGCGGGCAGACCCTGCTGCAGCTCTCCGGGCCCAAGGTGCGCGAGATGCTGATGAAGTCCACGTCCTACGACGTGCACCCGAGCAACTTCCCGGTCGGCAAGGCGGTGGGCACCGTGTTCGCCAAGTCGCAGCTGGTGATTCGCCATGTCGGCGAGGACACCTGGGAGCTGGTGATCCGGCGCAGCTTCGCCGACTACTTCTGGCTGTGGCTGCAGGATGCCTGCGCCGAGTACGGGTTGGCGGTCGAGGCTTGATATCCAACGGCTCCCTCTGGGGAGGCGGGAAGGGCAGACCGCGTTGACTCGGATAGCCCTCTCCCCGACCCCTCTCTCATGAACGGGAGAGGGGTGAACAGCAACGGAGTTTGTCTCGGAGATTGTTATGGGCCGCACCCCCGATACCTGGATTCTCACCGCTCACTGCCCGAGCGTGCTCGGCACCGTGGACGCGGTGACGCGCTTTCTCTTCGAGCAGCACTGCTACGTCACCGAGCACCACAGCTTCGATGATCGGCTGTCGTCGCGCTTCTTCATCCGCGTGGAGTTTCGTCAGCCGGATGGCTTCGACGAGCAGGCCTTCCGCGACGGCCTGGCCGAGCGCCTGGCGCCGTTCCAGATGCAGGTCGAGCTGACCCCGCCGGGCTATCGCGCCAAGGTCGTGCTGATGGTCTCCAAGGCTGACCACTGCCTCAATGACCTGCTCTATCGCCAGCGCATCGGCCAACTGGCCATGGACGTGGTGGCGGTGGTCTCCAACCACCCGGACCTCGAGCCGCTGGCGCGCTGGCATGGCATTCCCTATCACCATTTCCCGCTCGATCCGGCCGACAAGCCGGCGCAGGAGCGCAAGGTGCTCAAGGTGATCGAGGATACCGGTGCCGAACTGGTGGTGCTCGCCCGCTACATGCAGGTGCTGTCGCCCGAGCTGTGCAAGAAGCTCGATGGCTGGGCGATCAATATCCATCACTCGCTGCTGCCCGGCTTCAAGGGCGCCAAGCCCTATCACCAGGCCTACCAGAAGGGGGTCAAGCTGGTCGGTGCCACGGCGCACTACATCAACAACGACCTCGATGAGGGGCCGATCATCGCTCAGGGCGTGGAGGCGGTGGATCACGCCCATTACCCCGAGGACCTGATCGCCAAGGGGCGTGACATCGAGTGCCTGACCCTGGCGCGTGCGGTCGGTCATCACATCGACCGCCGCGTGTTCCTCAACGCCAACCGCACGGTGGTGCTCAACGCCTGAGGACGGATCACCGGTAACCCGGACGCAAACCGGGGAAATTCTCGTTCACCGCCCTGCCAGGCTTTACCGGCGGTGACCGGCAACAGACGAAAGAAGCTCCAGTGCAAGGCCGCGTGGCCCTTCGGTCGCGTCTTGTATCCACAAAAAGAAAGGAGAGTTACGCATGTCTGGTAATCGTGGTGTGGTTTATCTCGGTGCGGGCAAGGTCGAAGTGCAGAAGATCGACTACCCGAAGATGCAGGACCCGCGCGGCAAGAAAATCGAGCACGGCGTCATCCTGAAAGTCGTTTCCACCAACATCTGCGGCTCCGACCAGCACATGGTGCGCGGCCGTACCACCGCCCAGGTCGGCCTGGTGCTGGGCCACGAGATCACCGGCGAGGTGATCGAGAAGGGCCGCGACGTCGAGCGCCTGCAGATCGGTGATCTGGTCTCCGTTCCGTTCAATGTCGCCTGTGGCCGTTGCCGCTCCTGCAAGGAGCAGCACACCGGCGTCTGCCTGACCGTCAACCCGGCGCGTGCCGGTGGCGCCTACGGTTACGTCGACATGGGCGACTGGACCGGTGGCCAGGCCGAATACGTGCTGGTGCCCTACGCCGACTTCAACCTGCTCAAGCTGCCGGACCGCGACAAGGCCATGGAGAAGATCCGCGATCTGACCTGCCTGTCCGACATCCTGCCGACCGGCTACCACGGTGCCGTGACCGCCGGTGTCGGTCCGGGCAGCACCGTCTACGTCGCTGGCGCCGGCCCCGTCGGCCTGGCTGCGGCCGCCTCGGCGCGCCTGCTGGGTGCCGCCGTGGTAATCGTTGGCGACCTCAACCCGGCGCGTCTGGCGCATGCCAAGGCCCAGGGCTTCGAGATCGCCGATCTGTCCAAGGACACCCCGCTGCACGAGCAGATCGCCGACCTGCTGGGCGAGCCGGAAGTCGATTGCGCCATCGATTGCGTGGGCTTCGAGGCCCGTGGTCATGGCCACGAGGGGGCCAAGCACGAGGCACCGGCCACCGTGCTCAACTCGCTGATGCAGGTGACCCGCGTCGCCGGCAAGATCGGCATCCCCGGCCTGTACGTGACCGAAGATCCGGGCGCGGTCGATGCCGCCGCCAAGATCGGCAGCCTGAGCATTCGCTTCGGCCTCGGCTGGGCCAAGTCGCACAGCTTCCACACCGGCCAGACACCGGTGATGAAATACAACCGTGCGCTGATGCAGGCCATCATGTGGGACCGCATCAACATCGCCGAAGTGGTGGGCGTGCAGGTGATCAACCTGGACGACGCGCCGCGTGGTTATGGCGAGTTCGATGCCGGGGTGCCGAAGAAATTCGTCATCGACCCGCACAAGACCTTCAGCGCAGCCTGAGTTTCACGGCCCTGGGCGCATTGGTCCGCGCCTTTTTCGGGAGCCTGCGGGCTCCCTTTTTTCCTTTGCCAGGTTCATGAGACGCCGGGGGCGATAGCCGCGCCTACAGGCCGTACTTCTTCACCTTGTCGAACAGCGTGGTCTTGGCCATGCCCAGCGTCTGCGCGGCCTGGCTGAGGTTGCCGGCGTGGCGTTCCAGTGCAGCGCTGAGCAGGCTGCGTTCGAAGGCTTCCACGGCCTCGTTGAAGCCCAGCGTGTTGTTGTCGGCCTGGCCGCTTTTCTTGAACACCGGCAGGCCGAGGGCGAAGCGCTCGGCGACGTTGCGCAGTTCGCGCACGTTGCCTGGCCAGTCGTGGGCGCTGAGCGCGGCCAGGGTCTGGCGGTCCAGCTCGGGCACGGCGCGGTCGAAACGCAGCGCCGCCAACTGCAGGAAGTGCTCGAACAGCAGGGCGATGTCCTCGCGGCGCTCGCGCAGTGGCGGCAGTTCCAGGGTCACCACGTTCAGCCGGTAGTACAGGTCGCTGCGGAACTCGCCACGTTTGCCCAGTTCATCCAGGTCGGACTTGGTCGCGGCGATCACCCGGCAGTCGACGGCGACCGACTGGTTCGAACCGAGGCGTTCCAGGCTGTGCTCCTGCAGGACGCGCAGCAGCTTGATCTGCAGGTTGAGCGGCATACTCTCGATTTCGTCGAGGAACAGGCTGCCGCCGTCGGCGTGCTCGATCTTGCCGATGCGGCGTTTGCCGGCGCCGGTGAAGGCATGCGCCTCGTGGCCGAATATCTCGCTCTCGAACAGGCTTTCCGGCAGGCCGCCGCAATTGAGCGCGACGAACTGCTTGCTCTGCCGCCGGCTGAAGTCGTGCAGGCAGCGGGCGACCAGTTCCTTGCCGGTGCCGGTTTCGCCCTCGATCAGCACGTTGGCGTTGGTGTCGGCGACGTTGGCGATCAGCTCGCGCAACTGCTGCATGGCCGGCGAGCGGCCGATGATGCGCTGCTCCAGTGCCTGGCGCCCGGCCAGCTGGCGGCGCAGGGCGCTGACCTCGCGGGCCAGGGCGCGCTGCTCCAGGGCGCGGCGGGCGACGTCCACCAGGCGTTCCGGCGAGAACGGCTTCTCCATGAAGTCATAGGCGCCGTCGCGCATCGCCCCCACGGCCATGCCGATGTCGCCATGGCCGGTGATCAGTACCACCGGCAGGCTGGCGTCGCGTTGCTTGAGGCGCGTCAGCAGCTCCAGGCCATCGATGCCGGGCAGGCGGATATCGCTGACGACGATGCCGGCGAAGTCGCTGTCGACCTGGGCCAGGGCTTCCTCGGCGCTGCTCACGCCGATGCTGGGAATGTCTTCCAGGGCCAGGGCCTGCTGGCAGCCGAGCAGCACATGGGGGTCGTCTTCGACGATCAGGACGGTGAGGCGGTCGCTCATGCTTGTGGCTCTCGCGGATAGGGCAGGCTGAGGACGAAGGCGGTGCCGCCTTCTTCCGGGTGGCGCACGGTGAGGCTGCCACCGGCGGCGGCGGCGAGGCTGGCCGAGAGGGTCAGGCCGAGCCCCAGGCCCTGTTCGCCCGGCTTGGTGGTGAAGAAGGGTTCGAACAGATGGGCGCGGGTTTCCGGCGCGATACCGGGACCGTTGTCGCGGATTTCCAGCAGGTAGTGCTCGGCTTCGGCGTTGCCGCTCAGCCAGATATGCCGGTCGCCTTGCGCTTGCAGCGCGTCGACGGCGTTGCTGATCAGGTTGACCAGGATCTGTTCCAGGCGAATCTGCTCGATGGCCAGGCGCGCCTCGGCGAACTCCTGGTGGATCTTCACCCGGGTGCGCTGCAGGCGCGGATGCAGCAGCAACAGCGCGGCGTCCACCGCCTGCTGCAGCGAGGCTTCGCCCTGGTCGCCGGCACGGCGGGCGAAGGCGCGCAGGCTGGCGGTGATCTTGCCCATGCGGTCTACCAGCTCGGCGATGTTCTGCAGGTTGCTGCTGGCGACGTCCAGCGCGCCGCGCTGGAGAAAGCGCACGGTGTTGGCCGACAGCGTGCGCAGGGCCGCCAGTGGCTGGTTGAGCTCATGGGCGATGCTGGTGGACATCTGCCCGATCACGGCCAGCTTGCCGGCCTGGACCAGCTCGTCCTGGGCCTGGCGCAGAGTGGTTTCGGCCTGCTCGCGCTCGCTCACTTCCGCCAGCAGGCGCGCGTTGCTGGCCTGCAGGTCGGCGGTGCGCTCGGTGATCTTGCGTTCCAGTTCGTCGTTGGCCGCCTGCAGCGCTTCGCGTGCGGCCAGGCGGGTGGCGATGACCTTGCGCCGCTCGTTCCAGGCGATCAGCAGGAAGGCCAGCAGCGCGCAGGCCACCGCCGCCAGCAGGGCATTGAGCAGGGCGGCACTGCGCTGCTCCTGCAGCGGGCTGAGCAGCGTCAGGTGCCAGGGCGTGTCGACCAGCGGGCGAGTCTGCAGCAGGTAGCGGGTGATGCTGCCGTCGTGGTCGAGGCTGATCTGTTCCAGGCCGTCGCCGAGCGCTTCACGCCCGGCGAACTGCAGCTCCTCCAGCGCCGCCCAGTGATACTGCAGGCTGCGCGCCAGGCGCTCGCGGCTGGCGTCGTCCAGCGCCTGCACGGCCTTGAGCCGGCGCTCCGGCTTGCTGGAGAGGATGATGATGCCGTTCTCGTCGCTGACGTAGGCTTCCAGGTGGGCGCGCTGCCAGCGCTCTTCGAGGGTGTCCAGGCGCACCTTGACCACCGCCACGCCGATCACTTTGCCGTCTTCGCGCAACCCGTGAGACAGGTAGTAGCCCGCCTCGCCGGTGGTGCTGCCGATGCCGTAGAAGCGGCCGGCCTTGCCCTGCACGGCATCCTGGTAGTAGGCACGGAACGACAGGTCCTCGCCGAGGTAGCTGTCGGCGCGGTCCCAGTTGCTGGTGGCGATGACCCGCCCGTCCAGGTCGAGCACGTAGATGGCCAGGCTGCCGCTGCGCTGGTTCAGCCCGGCCAGGTACTGGTTGACGTGATGCCTGCGGTACGCCGTGGGGAACTGCAGCAGGCGCGAGACGTTGCCTTCCAGCTCCAGCAGGCTGGGCAGGTAGGTGTACTTGGTGATCTCGCTTTCCACCGCGCGGGCATTCAGTTCGAGCTGGCGCTCGCCGCTTTCGGCCAGCGTCTGGATACCGCTGCGGTCACTCAGCAGGTAGGCCGCATAGCCACTGCCAAGCACCAGCAGGAGGAGCAGGCAGGCCAGCGAGAGGTGACGAAGCAGGCGCGTTTTCACGATCAGGTCGGCGTGAGTACTGGCGGGCAGGCATTGCATCATAGTCATCCCTGTCTGGCCAGATGAGCGCCGCGCCGGGTGCGGCGTGCGCACCCGGCGGCGTCCGTGGGCGCTCAGTGCTGGAGGATCTTCGCCAGGAACTGCTGCGCGCGTTCGGAGCGGGCATTGATGTCGCCGAAGAACTCTTCCTTGGCGCAGTCCTCGACGATCTGCCCGCGGTCCATGAAGATCACCCGGTCGGCGACCTTGCGTGCGAAGCCCATTTCGTGGGTCACGCACATCATGGTCATGCCTTCCTGGGCCAGCTGCACCATCACGTCGAGCACCTCGTTGACCATCTCCGGGTCGAGCGCCGAGGTGGGTTCGTCGAACAGCATCACCACCGGGTCCATGGCCAGCGCACGGGCGATCGCCACGCGCTGCTGCTGGCCGCCGGAGAGCTGGCCCGGGTGCTTGTGCGCGTGGGCGGCGAGGCCGACACGGTCGAGCAGGGCCAGGCCCTTCTCGGTGGCCTCGTCCTTGCTGCGGCCGAGCACCTTGACCTGGGCGATGGTGAGGTTCTCGGTGATCGACAGGTGCGGGAACAGCTCGAAGTGCTGGAACACCATGCCGACGCGCGAGCGCAGCCTGGGCAGGTTGGTCTTCTTGTCGGCGATGGAGGTGCCGTCGACCACGATGTCACCCTGCTGGAAGGGCTCCAGCGCGTTGACGCACTTGATCAGGGTCGACTTGCCCGAGCCCGACGGGCCGCAGACCACGACCACTTCGCCCTTCTTCACTTCTGTGCTGCACTCGGTCAGCACCTGGAAGTCCCCGTACCACTTGTTGACGTTCTTGATGGCAATCATACGGCTAACCTTTTCTGCAGAAGCTTGACCAGCTGCGAGGCGGCGAAGCTGACGGTGAAGTAGACCAGGCCGGCGAAGATCAGAAACTCGTGGGGCTGGCCGATGATGTCGCCACGCGAGCGGGCGGCGTTGAGGAAGTCCATCAGACCCACGGTGTACACCAGCGAGGTGTCCTGGAAGAGGATGATGCTCTGCTGCAGCAGCAGCGGGGTCATCTTGCGGAAGGCCTGCGGCAGGATGATCAGGCGCATGCTCTGCGCGTAGCTCATGCCCAGCGCCGAGGCGGCGCCCATCTGGCCCTTGGGGATGGCCTGGATGCCGGCGCGGACGATCTCGCAGAAATAGGCGGCCTCGAACATCACGAAAGCCACCAGGCAGGAGCTGAACGCCCCGACCGGCGTGTCCTCGCCGGTGATCCAGCGCAGGATGAAGGGCACCGCGAAGTAGAACCAGGTGACCACCAGCAGCAGCGGGATCGAGCGGAAGTAGTTGACGTAGGTGGCGGCGATGTTCGCCAGCAGCCGGCTGTGCGACAGGCGCATCAGGGCCAGCAGGGTGCCCAGCACCACGCCGCCGAGCACGCCGAGGACCATCAGCTGCAGGGTGATCAGCATGCCTTCCCACAGCCCCGGCAGCGCCGGAACGATCTGGCTGAAGTCCATCACTTGCCTCCTACAGAAATCAGGCCCGGCACCGCGACCTTTTTCTCGATCAGGCGCATCAGCAGCATCAGGCTCATGTTCAGGGTGAAGTAGATCAGCGTGGCCAGGGTGAAGGCCTCGAACAGGTTGGCGCTGAACTCGGCGGTCTGCTTGGTCTGCGCCAGCAGCTCCATAAGGCCGATCAGCGAGGCCACCGAGGAGTTCTTGAAGATGTTGAGGAATTCGCTGGTCAGCGGCGGGATGATGATGCGAAACGCCTGTGGCAGCAGCACGTCCCGGTAGATCTGCGGCAGGCGGAACCCTAGCGCGTAGCCGGCGGCCAGCTGGCCCCTGGGCAATGCCTGGATACCGGTGCGCACCTGTTCGCAGACCCGCGCCGCGGTGAACAGGCCGAGGCACACGACGACCGAGAGATAGGCCGAGGTGGCCGGGTTGAGGTCCTGCTTGAACCACAGCTCCAGGGGTTCCGGCAGCAGGTCCGGCACCAGGAAGTACCAGAGGAACAGCTGCACCAGCAGCGGCACGTTGCGGAAGATTTCCACGTAGGCGGTGGCCAGGCCGGACAGCCAGCGGTTCGGCAGGGTACGCATGACGCCGAGCAGCGCGCCGAGCGCCAGGGCGATCAGCCAGCCTGCCAGGGCGATGGCGATGGTCCAGCCCAGGCCGGTGACGAACCAGTCCAGGTAGGTCTCGCTGCCGATGCCGGTGGACTTGAAGTAGATGCCCCAGTCCCAGTTGTAATTCATTGCAACTTTCCCCTCTGCTGAGGAAACGATCTGCTGCGCGTCGGCTCTGCTGTGTCGAAGGCAGATGCTCGCTGGCGAGATCGTGAATACGTTGGCGAAGCGCGAAAGCGGGCGACAGTTCCCCGTATCCGCGTGGGCGGATGGTCTCGGCTTCGTCAGGAATTAGGTTGGGGAGGCCGCAGGCCTCCCCGGAGTCCCCGCGCCGTCACGCCTCGTGAGCGTGGCGGCGCATCACCGTCAAATCTGTTCTGCGGATTTGTCGGTCGGGTTGGCGATCAGCTGCTTCAGCTCGTCGCTCATGGGGAAATTCAGGTTCAGGCCCTTCGGTGGGACGGGCTGCTGGAACCACTTGGCGTAGATCTCGTTGATCTCGCCGGAAGCGAAGGTGTCGCTGATGGCCTTGTCGACCACCTTCTTGAAGGCCTCGTCGCCCTTGCGCAGCATGCAGCCGTAGACCTCGAAGGACTGCGGCGTGCCGACCACGCTCCAGTCGCCAGGCTTCTTGGCCTTGGCCATCTCGCCGGCGAGCAGGGCGTCGTCCATCATGAAGGCCACGGCGCGGTTGGACTCGAGCATCAGGAAGGACTCCCCGTGGTCCTTGGCCGAGATCACGTTCATGCCCATCTGCTTCTCGGCATTCATCGACTTGATCAGGCGCTCGGAGGTGGTACCGGCGGTGGTCACCACGTTCTTGCCCTTGAGGTCGCCGAAATCCTTGATGCCGCTGCTGTTCCTGGCCAGCAGGCGGGTGCCGACCTCGAAGATGCCGACGGAGAAGTCGACCTGCTGCTGGCGTTCGACGTTGTTGGTGGTGGAGCCGCATTCCAGGTCGACGGTGCCGTTCTGCACCAGGGGAATACGGGTCTGCGAAGTCACCAGGTTGTAGCGTACCTTGAGGTCAGGCAGGCCCAGTTCCTGTTTCAGCGCCTCGACCACTTTCAGTTGCAGATCGTGGGAGTAGCCGATGGGTTTGCGCGAGTTGTCGCCGAAGTAGGAGAAGGGGATGGAGGAGTCGCGGTGGCCCAGGGTGATGGTGCCGGTGTCCTTGATCTTCTTAAGGGTGCCGGTCAGCTCCTCTGCGATGGCCGGAGTGGAGAGAATGGCTGCAGCGACGGCCACGCTCAGTACACGGTGGAAAGTACGCATGAATCGAGTCCTCGGTATTGTTGTTGTGATGGCGTGCTCACGCCACTTTGCTCACGGAAGGTCTATCGCATTCCTGAGGGGGACTTGAGCAGGTTGCATGCCAGCGCTTTCGAGGACCTTGTATTTAATTCAAGTCATTGATTTTAAAGAAATTAAATTTATTGCCCGAGCGGGGCGAGATGCCTGTTCGTTCGACCTTCCGACCATCGCCCTGCGCGGCATTCGGAAAACCGAACGACAAGCCGGTCATGGCTGGGCGTCGTGGCGCAGGTCGGCGATGCGCGCGTCCTTGGCCTGCCACAGCGCGGACACCCAGTCCTGCATCTGCTGGCGGAAGGCGGGGTCGTTCTCGTAGTCGCCGCGGCACAGCGTGGGGTCGAGAGGCAGCGTGCGGATGTCGATGATGACCTTCGCGACCTGGCCGCTGAGCAGGTCCCAGAAGCCCGGTACCTGCTGGTCGGGGTAGACCAGGGTCACGTCCAGCACGGCGTCCAGCTGCTCGCCCAGAGCGGCGAGGACGAAGGCCACGCCACCCGCCTTGGGCTTGAGCAGATAGCGGTACGGCGACTGCTGCTGCGCCTGCTTGGCCGGGGTGAAACGGGTGCCTTCCAGGTAGTTGACCACGGTGACGGGCAGGCGCTTGAACTTCTCGCAGGCCGCCTTGGTGATCTCCAGGTCCTTGCCCTTCATGTGCGGGTTCTTCTCCAGGAATGCCCTGGAATAGCGCTTCATGAAGGGGTAATCCAGCGCCCAGAAGGCCAGGCCGAGGAACGGCACCCAGATCAGCTCCTGTTTGAGGAAGAACTTGAAGTAGGGCGTCTTGCGGTTGAACGCCTGGAGCAGCGCGGGGATGTCGACCCAGGACTGATGGTTGCTGATCACCAGGTAGGAACAGTCCTGGCGCAATTCGGCATTGCCGCGAATGTCCCAGCGGGTCGGGGTCAGCAGGGCGAAGATGCGCTTGCAGTTCTCGGCCCAGAATTCGGCGACCCACATCACGCCGCGCGAGCAGGCGTCGCGCGCGGCCTGGCCGGGCAGCACGAATTTGCCCAGCGCGATCAGCAGCAACGGGCCGATCAGGATCAGGGTGTTGGCGAGTAGCAGAACGACGTTCGCAAGGCCGGTCAGCAGGGGGCGCATGTCGACTCCATGGCAGGCGGTGAGCGGCCATCTTATGCAAGCGCGGCGCTTTGCTCAAAGCGCTGCTGACTGGCCTATTGCCAGTTGAGAGGCTATATACCCATGAGCCTCATCGGAAGTAGCCTGGTCAGGGAAGGCATTCTCATCTTTCGGTACATGCCATGCTCAAACGGATCGCCGTCACCGATCTTCGTGTCGGAATGTTCATTCAGGAATTCTGTGGTTCGTGGATGGATCACCCCTTCTGGAAATCCAAGTTCGTCCTCAACTCCGAAAAGGATCTCGCACGCATTCGCGACAGCGCGATCAGCGAACTGTGGATCGACGTCAGCAAGGGGGCTGACGTCGCCGCCGGTGTGCAGGCCGCCACCGAGGCCGAGGTCGAATGCGAGGCACAGGCCCGCCTGCTGGCCGCCATCGAGCCACCCAAGGTCAGGAACCTGTCGATGGAGCAGGAGCTGGAGCAGGCGGTCAAGCTCTGCGCGCGCTCCAAGCAGGCAGTGGTGGACATGTTCAGCGATGCACGCATGGGCCAGGCGCTGCAGTTCGATCAGGCCGAGTCGCTGGTGGAGGAGATCTCCCAGTCGGTGATGCGCCACCCCAATGCGCTGATCAGCCTGGCGCGGCTCAAGCACAGCAACGAATACACCTACATGCACTCGGTCGCGGTGTGCGCGCTGATGATCGCGCTGGCCCGTCAGCTCGGCCTGCCCGAGGCGGCCGTGCGCGAGGCGGGGCTGGCCGGCCTGCTGCACGACATCGGCAAGATGGCGGTGCCGCAGGACCTGCTGGACAAGCCCGGCAAGCTCACCGACGGCGAGTTCGCCGCCGTGCGCAAGCACCCGGAGGAGGGCGGCAACATCCTCATCGCCAGCAAGCAGGTCAGCGCGCTGGTGCTGGACGTCTGCCTGCACCACCACGAGAAGATCGACGGCAGTGGCTACCCCCATCGCCTGCAGGGCGAGCAGATCAGCCTGCTGGCGAAGATGGGCGCGGTGTGCGACGTGTACGACGCCATCACCTCGAACCGTCCGTACAAGGCGGGCTGGGACCCGGCGGAGTCGATCCGCAAGATGGCCGAGTGGAAGGGCCACTTCGACGAGCTGGTGTTCCAGGCCTTCGTCAAGACCGTCGGCATCTACCCGGTCGGCGCGCTGGTGCGCCTGCAGAGCGGACGCCTGGCCGTGGTCATGGAGCAGAACCCCAAGGCGTTGCTGGCGCCCAGGGTCAAGGTGTTCTTCTCGGCCAAGTCGCGCGTGCCGTTGCCGCAGAGCGTCGTCGATCTGAGCAAGATCACCGATCAGGACCGTATCGCCGGGCGCGAGTCCGCCGAGGAGTGGGGCTTCGAGCGCCTCGACGAGCTGTGGACCGGGATGGAGCTGGAAGGCCGTGGGCGTTAGCGCCTGAGGATGTAGCATGCGGTAACGCTTGGCGGGGAACATGGCCCGGGCAGGGCAGTCGTAGATTCGGTCACCGCAAACGAGAGGACCGACCCTTGAAATATGCTCTGCTCCTGCTGGCCGCCGCCATCAGTCTGCCGGCCATGGCCAACCAGCAACCCGATCTCTACGGTCGCTACGAACTGATCAAGCTCCCGGACCTGGGCAAGACCCTCAAGGCCAAGATGGACACGGGCGCCATGACCGCCTCGCTGTCCGCCAAGGACATCGAACCCTTCACCCGCGACGGCCAGGACTGGGTGCGCTTCCGTCTGGCCGTGGACGGTGCCGACGACACCCTGTACGAACATCCGCTGGTGCGCATCGCCGAGATCAAGAAGCGCGCCGAGGAAGGGGGCGAAGCCGGTACGCAGGACGTCGCCTACTCGCAGCGCCCGGTGATCGAGATGCCGATCTGCCTGGGCGACGAGGAGCACACCATCGAGATCAACCTGACCGATCGGCGTACCTTCAGCTATCCGCTGCTGATTGGCGCCAGCGCCATGCGCGATCTTGGTGCAGCGGTGGACCCGGCCGAGCGATACACCCGCGACCGTCCCCAATGCTGAGTTAATTGTCGCATTTCGGCAAAGGCTGATTCCCATTGGCCATTACACTCATTCGGAGTGCCCTGTAACGACTTCCTCGCGCCATGGGGCGCCGGGCCTGCTTCTTGCTAACTGCAATTGTTTGCCAGGCCTGTAGGCCCATTAGGTCACTGAGGTGTCGTCATGACGGGAGTACTCAAGCCGGGTGTACGGCTGCTGCAGCGTTTCAGTTTTGCCCACAAGTTCCAGCTGGTGTTCCTGTTGTTCGCATTGCCGTTGGGCTATGCGCTCTGGGTGATCAGCAGCGATTCCCTCTCGCGCCTGGGTTTCGTCGACCGCGAGGTCGAGGGTGCGCAGGCGCTCGAGCGCATGGCCAAGGTGCAGCAGGAGCTGATCGCCCAGCGCACCCTGTTCGCCCGCTGGAAGGGCACCGAAGACGCCGCCGAAGGGCAGCTGCGCCAGCGTGAAGCGCAGCTCGATGCGGCTCTGGAGCAGGCGGCCGAGCCGCTGCAGAGCGCGTTGATCAGCGCCCAGGCGCGCGAGCACTTCCAGGCCCTGCAGGGCGAGCGCGACAGCCTGCGTGCGGAGGCGCTGAAGAAGGTGGCGCTGCCCGATGCGCTGGAGCGCTACCAGAAGACCCTGCTGCATCTGATCGCACTGCGCGAGCAGGTGGCGACCGACAGTGCCCTGATTCTCGATCCGAATCTCGACACCTACCTGATGATGGAGCAGATCACCTACATCATGCCGCGCCTGCTCGAGCAGCTCGGCACCTTCGCCGCGCAGGGGCATGGCGCCGTGGTCTCGCAGCATTTCACCCTGCAGAGCCGGGTGCTGATCCGCGACCTGCGCCGCAGCCTGGACGAGCAGCAGGCGCAACTGGTCAAGGCGCAGACCACCCTGTCACGCGAGGCCCCGCAGGCCATGCGCCAGCTGAGCGGGCCCTTCGACGCCTCGCTCAAGGCCTTCGACGATTTTCTTGCCCAGATCGACCGCGACATGTTCGAGGCCAGCCCAATGGCGCTGACGCCCGAGCAGTTCATCCAGCGTGTCGAAACCCTGCAAGTGCAGCTGCAGGACTTGCAGCAGGCGATCTATCAGCAGTTCTCCGTCAGCCTCGGTGGCTATCGGCAACGGGCGCTGAACACGATGATCGAGGTGGTCGGTGCGTTCGTCCTGCTCACCCTGCTGGCGATGTACGTGATGCTGTGCCTGAACGCTTCGATTCGCATCAGCACCGGCAACATCATCGAAGCCGCGCGTGGCCTGCGTGACGGTGACCTGCGCGTGCGCATGGAAGTGAACGGACGCGACGATCTGGCGGCCATCGCCCAGGCATTGAACATTGCCGTCGAGCAGATGCGCGACTCGCTGCAAGGGGTCAACCGCGAGAGTCAGCAGCTCGACAGCACGGTGCAGCTGCTCGGTGGCCAGGCCCAGCACGCGCTGGACGCCGTCGAACAGCAACAGGCGCAGATGAGCCAGATCGCCACCGCCGCCACGCAGATGGCCGCCACCGCGCAGAGCGTGGCGCAAAGCTGCGAGCAGGCGGCCGTGGAAGCGCAGCAGACCCGCGAGGTGGCGCTGAGCAGCAACCAGCGTAGCGAGCGCACCAGCGCCAGCATGCGCCAGCTCAGCAGCCGCCTGGGCGACAGCGCCGCGGCGTTGCAGGAGCTGCGTGAGCAGACGCAGCAGATCAACCGGGTGGTCGAGGTGATCAAGGGCATCGCCGAACAGACCAACCTGCTGGCGCTCAACGCCGCCATCGAGGCCGCCCGCGCCGGCGAGGCGGGACGCGGGTTCGCCGTGGTCGCCGACGAGGTTCGCTCGTTGTCCAAGCGCACCCAGGACTCGACCCAGGAGATCGCCCAGACCGTGGACAACCTGCAACGCGTGGTCGGCCAGTCGGTCACGCTGATGGAGGACGCCTGCTCCCAGGCCGACGGCGATATCGGCAGCGTGCTGGCCATGGGTGACGAGCTGCAGAACATCGTCGATTCCGTGCAGCGGGTCAGCGACCGCCTGGCGCAGATCGCCACGGCGGCTGAGCAGCAGGCCGCCACGGCCGATGAGGTCAGCGGCAACATCCAGCAGGTCGACCAGGCCGCAGGACAGTTGCTCGATGGCGCCCAGGCCGTCAGCAGCGCGGCCGAGCAGTTGCGCCGGGGCAGCGAAGGGCTGGCGCAGAATACCGGGCGTTTCAGCCTCGACTGAGGTTGGGGGTGCAGCCGAAAGCAGCGGTGCGCCGAGGCGGCGCCGCAGCCGGGCCGGAGCGCCAGCCCGGCCCGTTCCTCGCCTGTTGTGGCCGGCCTGAACGGCATTCGGCGATCTTTCGTGCAGCTCCTGAGCTGACCTGGCTGGCCAACTCTGCTAAAAACAATGCAAACCACACGGAGCCCCAGCATGAAAACGGTCGCCGAAGTCCTCAGAACCAAGTCGAACGCCCTTCTTTACAGCATCGATGCCGACGACTCCCTGCTCGATGGCCTGCGCATCATGTCCGAGAAGGGCATCGGCGCCCTGGTGGTACTGTCTGGCGGGCGGCTGGTGGGCATCGTCAGCGAGCGCGACTACGTGCGCAAGGTGGCCCTGGCCGAGCGCTCCATGCTGGCGGCCAAGGTCAGCGAAATCATGACCCGCGACGTGATCAGCGTCGGCCCGCGCGACAGCCTGCAGCACTGCATGGAGCTGATGACCGAGCGCCGTCTGCGCCACCTGCCAGTACTGGCCGAGGGCGAGCTGATCGGCCTGCTCTCCATCGGTGACCTAGTCAAGGAAACCATCGCCGAACAGGCCGACCTGATTCGCCAGCTGGAGCAGTACATTCGCGGCGAGCACTGAGCCTGCCCGAGCGCGTCGCGGTGCCCCCATCCCACGGCAGTTGCAGCCCGCCAACGGCGTCCCGGCGGGTTGCCCCCGCCTGCGCTTGACGCCCGCCGCCGCCCTCGGCAGTCTCCTGCCGTCGAACCCCAGGTGCAGGACGCCCGATGCCGCAGATACTCATAGTCGAAGACGAAGCCGCGATTGCCGACACCCTGGTCTATGCTCTGCAGGCCGAAGGCTTCACCACTCACTGGTCGAGCCTCGGCAGCGAGGCGCTGACCCTGCTGGAGAGCGGTCGCTTCGACTTGGCCATCCTCGACGTCGGCCTGCCGGATATCAGCGGCTTCGAGGTGTGCAAACGCTTGCGGCGCTTTTCCGAGGTGCCGGTGATCTTCCTCACCGCGCGCAGTGAAGAGATCGATCGCGTGGTGGGCCTGGAGATCGGCGCCGACGACTATGTGGTCAAGCCCTTCAGCCCGCGCGAGGTGGCCGCCAGGGTCAAGGTCATCCTCAGGCGCATGGTGCCGCGCGAAACCACGGAGAGCGTCGCGCCAGGCGTTTTCCAGATCGACGACGCGGCCTTTCGCATCCACTACCACGGCCAGGCGCTGAGCCTGACCCGCCACGAGTTTCGCCTGTTGCGCACCTTGCTCGGCCAGCCGGGGCGGGTGTTCTCCCGCGAGCAGCTGCTCGACGCGCTCGGCGTGCCCAGCGAAGCCGGTTACGAGCGCAACATCGACAGTCACATCAAGAGCCTGCGGGCCAAGCTGCGTAGCGTTGCCGCCACCGAGGAGCCGATCCAGACCCATCGTGGCCTGGGCTACAGTTTCGAGCCGGAGGCCTAGCGCCTTTTCTCGATCTGCCAGGCTCGGTCGAGCGGCGTTGCAGATGCCTTCGGAATGCTCGTTCACCCTTGTAAACTCCGCGTCCTCGGGCGTTTGCACCACCCTTTCCCTCCAGTTCGCGAGACCGTAGAGAGGCTCCTACCATGCCGTTGGGCGTTCGCATCTTCCTCGTCTACTTCCTCTTCGTCGGCCTGGCGGGCTGGTTCGTGCTCAGCACGGTGATGGACGAGATTCGTCCCGGCGTGCGCCAGAGTACCGAGGAGACCCTGGTCGATACCGCCAACCTGCTGGCGGAGATCCTGCGTGACGAGGTCAAGGCCGGTACCCTCGGCCAGGGCCGCCTGCCAGAGGCACTGGAGGCCTATGGCCGGCGCCAGCCGCAGGCGACCATCTGGGGACTGACCAAGGCCGAGGTCAACCACCGCATCTACGTCACCGACGGCCAGGGCATCGTCCTGCTCGACTCTGCCGGCCAGGCGGTCGGTCAGGACTATTCGCGCTGGAACGATGTGCTGCTGACCCTGCGCGGCCAGTACGGTGCCCGTTCCACCCGCGAAGACCCGAATGACCCCGATTCGTCGGTCATGTACGTGGCGGCGCCGATCAAGGATGGCGAGCGGATCATCGGCGTGGTCTCGGTGGCCAAGCCCAACCGCACCCTGCAACCCTACATCGAGCGCTCGCAGAACCGCCTGGCCTGGCTCGGCGCCGGCCTGATCGGCCTCGGCCTGCTGATTGGCGCGGCGCTGTCCTGGTGGCTCAGCGCCGCACTGGGCAAGCTGACGCGCTATGCCCAGGCGGTCAGCGAGGGTCAGCGCGCCGAGGCGCCGCAGGTGCGGGGTGGCGAACTGGGGCAACTGGCCGTGGCAGTCGAGCGCATGCGCACCGAGCTGGAGGGCAAGGCCTACGTCGAGCGCTACGTGCACACCCTGACGCATGAGCTGAAGAGCCCGCTGGCCGCCATCCGGGGCGCCGCCGAACTGCTCGAGGGCGACATGCCGGTGGAGCAGCGCCAGCGCTTCGTGGCCAATATCCAGCAGGAAAGCGCACGTCTGCAGAACCTTATCGAGCGCCTGCTGCATCTGGCCCAGGTGGAGCAGCGCCAGGGGCTGGAGGAGCGCGTGACGGTCGCGCTGGGGGCTCTGGTCGACGAGCTGCTGCAGGCGCAGCAGGCACGCATCACCGCCGCCGGTCTGCGGATCGAAGAGGCGCTGCCGGCGGGCCTCAGCCTGCGGGGCGAGCGCTTCCTGCTGCGTCAGGCACTGGCCAACCTGCTGGACAATGCCCTGGACTTCACGCCACCCGGTGGGCGCATCCGTATCGCCGCCGAACGCCGGGGCGAGGGTGTCGTGCTGCGCCTGTTCAACCAGGGCGAAGCCATCCCCGATTACGCGCTGGCACGTCTGACCGAACGCTTCTACTCCCTGCCGCGCCCCAATGGCGGGCGCAAGAGCACGGGACTTGGCCTCAACTTCGTCCAGGAGGTGGCCGAACTGCATGGCGGCGAGCTGCAGGTCGGTAACGTCGAGGGGGGCGTAGAAGTACGCCTGACGCTGCCCACATAGGATGGGTAGCGCAACGCGAAACCCAACATCTGTTGGTTTCCAATTTTCGCTGCGCTCAAGCCAGGCAGGGTGGACAAGCTTCGCGTTGTCCACCCTACGCGACTGAAGCGTCTCCCACGGGACGGTGCCTGACAGCGCCCGCATGCAACCTGCTTCGCCACTGACTACATCCGGTCCGCCAGCGCTGCGGTGTTGCGCCCCTCGACCCCGGATGGCGCATGGAGCGATTCGTTCAACGACCGATGACTGACGCGCTTCGCCGCTGATGTGTCCTTGCTTGTTTGAATAAATATCTATTTATTCGATTCATTACTTCGTTTATTTGCGCTATTCAATCGATTCCATGCGAGTAGCATAGGTTCCGTACTCACTTTCCAGCCTCATCCAGGAGCCTGATCATGAAAAAGCAAATCCTCGCCAGCCTCGTTATCGCCGCACTTTCCGCCAGCGCTTTCGCCGCGCCGCAGATTTCCGTTCAGTCCGTCGCTGCCCCTGTCGTCGCTGCAGACGGCGCTGACCGCGTGGGTGCGCACCGAGTGGCCGAAGGGGGCGCCGAACGCACCCTCGAGCGCTTGCGTGTCGCTGAAGATGGCGCTGATCGCGTCGGTGCCAATCGTGTCGCTGAGGGCGGTGCCGAACGCGTAGGCGTCAACCGCATTGCAGAAGGCGGGGCCGAGCGCACTCTCGAGCGCTTGCGTGTCGCTGAAGATGGCGCTGATCGCGTCGGTGCCAATCGTGTCGCCGAGGGTGGTGCCGAGCGAGTGGGCGCCAGTCGCACAGCCTGATCGACGCTTCACTCCGCTTCGACTGAAGGCGCCCATCCGGGCGCCTTCGTCGTTTACCGACGGGGCTGTATGGCTTAGCGCAGTAATATGGAAGTTAAGTGCGGATCGATAATGTTAAAGGTGATATGAAGTTACACCTGACATGACCAAGTAAATGTACAGCGTCCGGTGGTTGGAATAACTCGAACCCCATAGTCTGCTCTCGGCTGGACCGGCCTGAGTGAGCGTGTTTCAGATGCTCCATGCGTTGAATGATCATGTGTTCAGGTTGAAAAAGGTGGCTCACATATCTTTGATGCGAACGCGTCGCCGTTTTTAGAACGCTACTTTTTCTTGCGTTTGGATTTCTTGCGATGTGCGATTTTCTCTGATGCTGATGACGTGTTCTCCGGATGCGCCAGTGTTATGGTGATTCGGCTGTGGTATAGCGGCTTGCCAGTGTAATAAGCCAGGAGTATGGCTGCGATCACCGATTCGGCCGATAAATCATCTGTTGCAAACCAAAATCCCAATAAACAGGCGAAGAAAACTATTGCTGCAAGTGCAATTCCTTCTCGGAATACTCTTTTGGCATTGGAGGATAAGGGCACTTTACAGTGTGTGCATGCGGATAAATTACCTGGGTCTGAGACGCAGTTCTTTTCGTTGCAGTGAGGGCAGGTGAAGTCAAAATCATGCTGTTCTTCAACATAGGGATAGTCCATTTTTATTTCGTCTTCCTTGAGGGTGAACGGGGGCGAGTGTACGAGCAACTGACTCTTAAATTGGCTCGGCCTGCTGAGCCGGGTTGCAGTGAAGGTGATTAGGGCTGTAAAGCGTCATTATTGGTTCCTTTTCCCTATATAAAAGGAGCTGATTGCCAGGGCGCCTGGCCGCCATTCCGACTTGGGCTGATCTGCACTGCACATGTCTCCATAAGCACTCAGTGATGGAGCGTAAGTGTAGCGAGTGACCTTGAACCGCCCGCCGATCCCTTCATATGGCCTGGCCCAGCGCGAAAACAGGCAGGTACATCGCCAGGATCATGACGACGCTGGCCAGCGTCAGGCCGATGACGCCCGTCAGGCAGGCGGCCAATGGCCGGCGTTCGGCCTTGGGCCAGAACAGGAACGCCGCGATCACCAATATCGGCAGCACCCAGAGCCACAGGTGGTAGCTCAGGGCGAGCTGCGTCATCAGTGGTAGTTGGGCCCCGAAACTGTCGAAGACCTGCTGAAACGAAGGGATGACCAGCATCGGCAGCGCCGCTGCAATGAGTGCACAGATCAGTCCCACGATCAGGCGGATGGCCATGGTGGCGCTGCCACCCTGATCCGACCCGCCTTCGAGGGTCGACTGAGGGGGTTGGTATGGATTGGTCATAGGGCCATGGTGTCTGGGGAGGGGGAGGGTTCGATGAGCGAAGCGACTCAGGTGTCAGGCGTTTCAACGCCGTTCGTCATTCAGGAGTCTTCCGCTTCGGGCGCTCGGAAAGCCTTGCTGTAGTAACCCGACTGATCGAAGCAGCAGACCCGTTTCTTGCCGGATGCCAGCATGTCGCAGGCATCGGCAATGCGCTTTTCGCGCGTCTTGAGCTGCTTGGCTGACGTGATCCAGTGTATCCAGTCTACGCGCGCGATGGTCGTCGTGGCGTTCCACACTTCACAGGCTCGAGGGATGGCTGCCAGTGCCGCCTGCAGATCCGCCGGGATCTCGGGTTCGGGTTCACTGGCGACAGGGGCGAGCTCCAGTGTCACGACTTCCCCGGCGGCTGCGCCTGCGGCTTCCTGCAGGGCGCTGCTGACCTGCAGCCAATGGCTCAGTTGGCCATCCGGCTCAAGGGTCGCCTGGAACGGGTGGCCATTGAGCCTGCCTGCAACGGTCGTCCTGCCGCGTCTTGGCAGCTGTTCGCTGGCTTCCCTCGGCAGTACCACGAACGTCCATGACCTGTCGTCGGCAGGCTTTGCCGGGCGCAGAAGCCTTGCTTCGAAGCGGCATTTCACATCGGCTGTCGTCACGGCAAACCCTCCGTTCAGTACGCCTGGCCATGCATGGACGCGCAACGGCGCACAGGCTGCGGGCGGTCTCGATGGATGACCTTCCGGGTCATGCTGGAAATCCTTCTCTGGTTCGCCGTCTGTGGCGAGGCGCTGGAGTGTATGGAGGTTATACCGCATGTCGGATAGCTGCTGGGAGGTCATGATCCCGCGCTGAGCGTCCGGCCTCCGGAGAGCGGCGCCATGATCGCGGACGCATCCGCTGCTACGGATCGGCTTGCGGTTCGAGCGTATGGGCTTGTCGCGGCAAACGCAGCAGGTCGACCTGCCACCAGGTCGGCAGCAGGCGACGGACTTCCGGGCGGGCGAAGCGGTCGTCGATCAGGTAGAGCACGCCCTGGTCTTGCGGTGTGCGGATCACCCGGCCAGCGGCCTGCACCACCTTCTGCAAACCGGGATAGAGGTAGGTGTAGTCGTAGCCGTTGCCGAACAGGGCGTCCATGCGTTGGCGGATTTCCTCGTTGATCGGGTTGAGCTGCGCCAGGCCGAGCGTGGCGACGAAGGCGCCGATCAGGCGTTCGCCGGGCAGATCCACCCCTTCGCCGAAGACGCCGCCGAGCACGGCGAAGCCGATACCGCGACCACCGACCTGGAAGCGTTCGATGAAGCCCTGGCGCGCCGCTTCGTCCATCTGCCGTGACTGCGTCCACAGCGGAATCTGCGGGTGATCGCGGCGCAGTTGCTGCAGCACCTGCTCCAGGTACTGATAGCTGCTGAAGAAGGCCAGGTAGTTGCCGGGACGTTCGCTGAACTGGCGCGCCATCAGCTGGCAGATCGGTGCCAGCGAGGCATCGCGGTGCTGGTAGCGGGTCGACAGGTTGCGCACCACCTGCACGTGCAGCTGTTCGGCGCTGAATGGCGAGGCGACGTCCAGGCACTGGGTCTCGATCGGCAGGCCGAGCAGGTCGAGGTAGTAGTGGCTGGGGCTGAGGGTGGCGGAGAACAGCGTGGCGCTGTGCGCCTCTTCGAAACGCGGGCCGAGGAAGGGCGCCGGCAGGATATTGCGGATGCACAGCGTGGAATGGCTACGTCCGTTGCCGGCCTCTTCGCGGTTGATGTCGAACAGTGAGTGCGGGCCGAAGCTTTCCGCCAGGCGGCAGAACAGCATGGCGTCGAGGTAGAAGCTGAGCAGTTCACCGGCATTGCCTTCGGGCTGGTCGGTGAGCAGGTCGGTGATGGCGCTGACCGCCTTGCCCAGCGCGGCGAGCAGCAGGTCCGGCGCCAGCGGATAGACCTGGTAGGGGACCTGCTGTTCACGGTGCAGCTGGTCCCAGTGGCGGTCGACCCGTTCCAGCACGCTCCTCAGGCGTTTCGGTGCGTCGCGGCACATGGCCTTGAAGCGCGCCTGATCCAGTTCGGCGCTGTACATGCCGCGCCCGCGCTCGACCAGGTTGTGCGCCTCGTCCACCAGCAGGCAGACGCGCCACTGGTTGACCAGGGTGAGGCTGTGCAGCAGGGCGCCGAGGTCGAAGTAGTAGTTGTAGTCGCACACCACCACATCGCTCCAGCGGCACAGCTCCTGGCTCAGGTAGTAGGGGCAGACGCCATGGGCGATGGCGATGTTGCGCACCGCCTGCTGGTCCAGCCAGCGCTCCTTGAGCGCCGCGCTGCGTGCTGCCGGCAGGCGGTCGTAGAAACCCTTGGCCAATGGGCAGGAGTCGCCGTGGCAGGCCTTGCTCGGGTGCTCGCAGGCCTTGTCGCGGGCCACGTGTTCCAGCACGCGCAGTGGCGTGTCCGGCTCGCGCAGGCGCTCCAGGGCATCCAGCGCCAGGCGTCGGCCCGGTGTCTTCGCACTGAGGAAGAACAGGCGGTCGAGCTGCTGGCCGGGCATGGCCTTGAGCTGCGGGAACAGGGTGCCGAGGGTCTTGCCGATGCCGGTGGTGGCCTGGGCCAGCAGGTAGTGGCCGTCGCGTGCTGCGCGGTACACGGCCTCGGCCAGTTGGCGCTGGCCGTGGCGGAATTCGCCGTAGGGGAAACTCAAGGCCTCCAGCGCCTGGTTGCGCGCCTGCTGGTGGGCCTGTTCCTGCCGCGCCCAGGTAATGTAGCGGCGGCAGTGCAGGGCGAAGAATTCACCCAGCGACGCGGCGCTGTGGCGCTCGCGGAAGACCGTCTCCTGCTGGGTGATGACGTTGAAGTAGACCACTGCCAGGTCCAGCTCGTCGCAGCCCAGCTCCTGGCACAGCAGCCAGCCATAGATCTTCACCTGTGCCCAGTGCAGCAGGCGGTGGTTGGCGGGGATGCGCGAGATGTCGCCTCGGTGGGTCTTGATCTCCTCCAGCAGACGAAACTCGGGGTCGAAGCCGTCGGCGCGACCACTGACCGTCAGCCCTTCGAACTGGCCGATCAGTGGCAACTCGGACACGTAATCCGGGCCGCGCCGGGCCACCACCGTGGCGTGCCCGGCCATGCCCTCCTGGGCCGTCGGCGAGGGAGTGAAACGCAGGTCGAGATCACCTTCCTTGGCGGTGAACTCGCACAGCTCGCGCACGGCGACGCGCAGGTTCAATCGAGCCACTCCACGTAGCAGACGCTGACCGGCATGCCGTGCTCGGCGCAGAACGCCAGCCAGCGCTTCTGGTTGTCCTGCAGGCGGTCACCGGGGCCCTTCACCTCGATCATCCGGTAGCGTCCCTCGCGGGGCCAGAACTGGATCAGGTCGGGCATGCCGGCGCGGTTCTCGCGAATATCGGCCAGCAGGCGGCGGAACCAGGCGCCCAGGTGCGCTGGCGGCAGGCAGGCCAGCGCCTGCTCCAGACGCTCGGCATCGAGCAGCTCCCAGAACACGAACGGTGACTGGATGCCGAATTTCTCGGCATGGGTACGGCGCATGGCGTCGCGGTAGCTGCCGTCATCCAGGCGCGCCAGGCAGGCGGCGAACAGCTCGCTGCGCCGGGTGTGGAAGTCGGCGCGGTGCAGATCGACCGGGCCGGCATGGAAGGGATGGAAGAAGGCACCGGGCAGCGGGGCGAAGATCGCCTCCCAGCAGAGCAGGCCGAACAGCCCACAGATCAGCGTGTTCTCCACGTAATGCACCGGCGCATCGGGCGCGGCCAGGTGCGCGGCCACGGCCAGCTCGACGCTGGCGGCGCGCGGCAGGCGCAGGTCGAGACGATCCTCAACGAGCTTCGCCGCCTTGGGCGCCGCCGGCAGGCCGAGGCGCTTGCGCAGGCGGGTGCGTGCGCGTTCGGCCAGTTGCGCTTCCTCGGCGTTGAGCGGCGCTTCGAGCACCTGTTCGACCAGGGCCAGCGCCTCGGTATCCTGGCCCAGGCGTTCCAGCACGCGAATCTGCCGTTGCCGCGAGCCGAGTGCGCGGGTGTCGCGATACAGCGTCAGCGCCGAGTCCAGTTCGCCCGCGCGCTCCAGATGCTGCGCCAGTTGCAGCAGCAGGCGCTGGTGGCGTTCGTTGATGTGCGCGCTGGCGCTGGCAAAGTCGCCGAGCTGCTGCAGCACCTCGGGCACCGTCACGCCTGCTTCGAAGGCCTCGCGGCAGAGGCGCAGGTGCAGGTAGTCGTCGACGTCCTGACGGCTGCGAAAACCGCGTGAGCCGGGGGTGATCGGCACCTGCTCGTACCGGAATATCCCCAGGTCGGCCAACACGAACTCCGACCAGTCCTGTGCCAGGTTGCCGAAGAACATCAGCCGCAGGCGGTCGCACAGCGGGCCGATGGCCAGGCTCAACAGGCGCTCGTCCAGCCGTGGGCACCAATCGGCCAGGCTGCGCGGTTCCGTGTGCAGCGCGCGCAGGTGTTCGAGCAATTCGCTCTTCTTCAGGCTGCCGCCGGGCAGGTCGTCGGCGAAGTGCGTGGCCAGCTCATCCTTGAGCAGCAGGGCGCCCAGCTCATCGAAGGTCAGCGCTGCATGCTCGATCAGCCAGCCCGACGCCAGCAGCGCGCCAGCCGCAGTGGCGATGTCGCCGATCTCCGCATAGCGCAGTTTGCTGGCGCGAAAGTGCACGCCCTTGCGCATGACCAGGCGCACCAGCAGCGCCTGGGATGGCAGCGGCAGTTGGACAAAGTTCGCGACGAAGGCCTGCTCGGCGGCGTCCATCAGGTCGCGATGATGGGTGTCGAGCCAGTCGAGGGCCTTGCGGAAGTTGGCCAGGTAATAGAGTTCGGGGGCGTCGAGGTTGAGCATGGTGCGAAGTCTTACTGGTTTTTTATACAGATGCCAGTGCCGTTCACCCGCTGCAGTGCCTGAGCAGACGGAAGGCGGGGCGCCTGAGTCGTGCCTGAGAGGTGAGCCTATCTAGCTGATCGGAAAGAGGTTTTTCAGCTATCGATGGCGTCGATTGTCACTATCCCGAGATGTCCCTTTTGCCGTTCCGGGGCGTGCGTAACATGACAACCGTACCCAGTTGCTCACCCCTTCTCAGGAGAACGAACATGAAAAAGCAGATCCTCGCCAGCCTTGTCCTCGCCGCCCTGTCCGCCAGTGCCTTCGCCCTGCCGCAGGTAACCGCCGCGCAATCCACCGCCCCTGTCGTCGCTGAAGATGGCGCCGATCGTGTTGGCGCGAACCGTGTCGCCGAAGGTGGTGCCGAGCGTACGCTGGAGCGTTTCCGCGTAGCCGAAGATGGCGCCGATCGCGTCGGTGCGAACCGCGTTGCCGAAGGCGGTGCCGAGCGCACGCTGGAGCGTTTCCGCGTCGCTGAAGATGGCGCCGATCGTGTAGGCGCGAACCGTGTCGCCGAAGGCGGTGCCGAGCGCACGCTGGAGCGTTTCCGCGTCGCTGAAGATGGCGCCGATCGTGTCGGTGCGAACCGTGTGGCCGAAGACGGTGCCGACCGCGTAGGTGCCAGCCGTATCAGCTGATCCGGTCATCCATCACGCGGGAGCAGTCTCATGCCGCACAGCCGTTAGCAAGGGCGCCCTCGACCGGCGCCCTTTCTGTTTCCCACATTCTCCACACAATCTCCACGCTCGCCCCATACCCCCGCCACCCAGGCTGCCCAGACTCTGCCGTACCTTCACTCGCTACGGAGAGCCGTACCATGAGCCGTACCCTGGGCTTCAAGCTGGGCGCCATCGCCCTGCTGATTCTGCTGTTGATGATTCCCCTGTTGATGATCGATGGCCTGGTCGACGAGCGTCAGGGCCTGCGCCATGACGTGCTGCAGGACATCGCGCGCAGCTCCAGCTATCGCCAGCAGGTCACCGGGCCGATTCTGGTCGTGCCTTACATCAAGACCACTCACGAGTGGAAAACCAACAAGACCACCGGCGAGCGCTATACCGAGGAGCGTCAGCAACGCGGACGCCTGTACTTCCTGCCGGAGCGCTTCGTGCTCGAAGGGCAGGTCGGCACCGAGCTGCGGGCGCGGGGCATCTACCAGGCGCGCCTGTACCACAGCGACAGCCAGGTCAGTGGCCAGTTCCGCCTGCCGGCGCGCCTGGGCCTGGGCGACGACCTCGGCTTCTACCGCTTCGAGAAACCTTTCCTCTCGGTCGGCATCAGCGACATTCGCGGTATCAGCAATGACCTGCAGCTGAGCCTCAATGGCCAGACCCTGAGCTTCGCACCCGGCAGCGGCGACGACAGTTTCGGCGCGGGCGTGCATGCACCGATCCCCGCACTCGACCCGCAGGGTGGGCAGAGCCTGGAGTTCGCCTTCGACCTCAAGCTGCAGGGCACCGAGCAGTTGTCGATCGTGCCGGTCGGGCGTGACAGCCGGGTCAAACTGAGCTCCGACTGGCCGCACCCGAGCTTCGTCGGCGAGTACCTGCCGAACCGTCGCAGCATCGACGCCAAGGGCTTCACGGCCGAATGGCAGACCAGCTTCTTCGCCACCAACCTGGAGGAGGCGCTGCGTGACTGCGTGGTGGGCGAGCGCTGCCAGGCGCTGTTCGGCCGCCACTTCGGCGTCAGCTTCGTCGACCCCGTCGACCAGTACCTGAAGACCGACCGGGCGATCAAATACGCGCTGTTGTTCATCGCCCTGACCTTCGCGGCGTTCTTCCTCTTCGAAGTGCTCAAGCGCCTCGCCGTGCACCCGGTGCAGTACGCCCTGGTGGGGCTGTCGCTGGCGCTGTTCTACCTGTTGCTGCTGTCGCTCTCCGAGCACCTGCCTTTCGCGCTGGCCTATGGCCTTTCCGCCACGGCCTGCGTCGGCCTGATCGGCTTCTACGTCAGCCACGTGCTGCACAGCTGGCAGCGTGGCATGGGCTTTGGTGCCCTGCTGGCGGCGCTCTACGGGATGCTCTACGGCCTGCTCAGCGCCGAGGATTACGCCCTGCTGATGGGCTCGCTGCTGGTCTTCGGCGTGCTCGGCAGCGTGATGGTACTGACCCGCAAACTGGACTGGTATGGCGTTGGCCGCGCGGCCCCGCAAGCCTGAATCATATGGCGCGGCAGTGGCCGCGCCGCTTCTCTGGAGGTGATCCCATGCGTCTTCTCATGCAGTTTTCCGCGTGCCTGGGCCTTGGCCTGGTGGTAGCCGTGATGATTCTGATCGGTCTGATGTTCGTTGGCTGGTTCGACGTCATCGATGGTCTGCTGATGACTGGCAAGCCCCTCGCCAGCCTGAGCCTGATGGTGTTGCCGGAGGGCTTCTGGAGTTCGCTGACGGGGGTGCAGGACGCCGCGAACAACAGCTCGCTGCGTTCCTTTCTGGCGCTGTGTGCCGCACTGGGCCAGGTCGGCCTGATCCTGGCGCTGGGTTTCATGCGCCTGTGGTACCGCGCATGAGCGGGCATATCGGTTTGCGTGAGGAGGCGCGTGCCGGGCATCTGCTGGCACGACGCATCGCCTGGCTGTTTCGCGATGCCCGTCATGGGCAGTGGTGCTGCGCTGACGTAGACTCGCGGCGGGATGAACAGGAGGTGTTCAGGGATGACATTCAGACTCGCCGTGGGCCTGGCCGGCCTGCTGACAGCCAGCGTGGCGCTGGCCGATGACTGCTCGGCGCAACTGCCTGGCTGGCTGGAACAGGCGCACCCGGGCCAGGCTGGCGGAATCTGGCTGCAGGATGAGCGCGGGGCCTATCGGGTGGATGCCCGGCAGAGCATCTGCAAGGTCTGGCCGGCGCGGCCGCACCTGACCCTGGTCGCCGTGCCGCTGCTGCGCGAGGAGCATGACGACCATGGCCAGAGCGACCTCGAAGTCCTGCTGCTCGATAGTGCCAGGCAGGACGTCGTGGCGCGCCTGATCGAACCCAACCGGCTGGATTGGGATGCGATATTCGTCGATGGCATCGAGTTCGACACCGCCCCTTATCGTCTGCGTGCGCAGGACCTGGCCTTCGGTGTCCGCATCAAGCGGCGCAACGGATCAGCCCCCAATCCCTTCCACGAAACCGAGCTCAACCTGTACGAGCTGGATGGACAGCAACTCAGGTCGGTGCTGAGCGAGCTGGTGGTGCAGCGCTCGGGAGGGGAGTGGGATACCCACTGCGCCGGAGAGTTCAGCGAATCCACGGGCGTGGTGATCATCACCGAGCGCGTAGGGCATGTCGGCTATCGCGACCTGCAGCTCAGGATGAGCGCTATCCACAGCCGCTCCGCAGAGGTCGCCGGCGACTGTCAGACGGTCGAGCGCAGCACCCAGCGTTCCCGATACACCATCGAATACGGCGACGAGCGCTATCTGCTGCCGATCGAGCTGTCTCCGCTCTGAGCGGCCACCCGCTCCCGCACGATCTGCGCGAGGTTTTGCAAAACAGCGCCCGCATGCTGCACATGGACGGGCAGTCATGACGATCTTCGGCTAATACCAATGTCTAGCTGTCGGCTTTTGCTGGCCAGCTGCTAGTTTGAAGGTGCATCAGAATAACAATAACCGGAGGCGTCTATGACTTCTGAACAAGCAAATGCCGCGGCCTACTGGAAGGCCAATGTGCGGCTCATCACCTGGAGCCTGATCATCTGGGCGCTGGTTTCCTACGGATTCGCCATGATTCTGCGCCCCATGGTCGCGGGTATCTCGGTAGGCGGTTCCGACCTCGGATTCTGGTTCGCGCAGCAGGGCTCCATCCTCTTCTTCATCGGGCTGATCTTTCACTACGCGTGGAGACTGAACAAGCTCGATAAAGAATTCGGCGTCGAGGAGTAGGTCATGAGCCAGTTCGTAATCAACATGCTGTTCGTGGGGGCGTCCTTCGCGCTCTACATCGGTATCGCCATCTGGGCGCGCGCCGGTTCCACCAAGGAATTCTACGTCGCGGGCGGTGGCGTCCATCCGGTCACCAACGGCATGGCGACGGCTGCTGACTGGATGTCCGCAGCCTCGTTCATTTCCATGGCGGGCCTGATCGCCGCCGGTGGTTATGCCAACTCCACCTTCCTCATGGGCTGGACCGGTGGCTACGTGCTGCTGGCGATGCTGCTCGCGCCCTACCTGCGCAAGTTCGGCAAGTTCACCGTGCCGGACTTCATCGGTGATCGCTTCTACAGCCGCGGTGCGCGTCTGACTGCGGTGATCTGCCTGGTGATCATCTCCGTCACCTACGTGATCGGCCAGATGGCCGGTGCCGGTGTCGCGTTCTCGCGCTTCCTCGAAGTGAGCAACTCGACCGGTATCTGGATCGCCGCTGCGGTGGTGTTCGCCTACGCCGTATTCGGCGGCATGAAAGGCATCACCTACACCCAGGTGGCGCAGTACGTGGTGCTGATCATCGCCTACACCATTCCGGCGATCTTCATCTCCCTGCAGCTGACCGGTAACCCGATTCCGCCGCTGGGCCTGTTCGGTGACCATGCCGAGTCCGGCCTGCCGCTGCTGCAGAAGCTCGATGCCGTGGTCCGTGACCTGGGCTTCGCCGCCTACACCGCTGACGTCGACAACAAGCTGAACATGGTGCTGTTCACCATGTCGCTGATGATCGGTACTGCCGGTCTGCCGCACGTGATCATCCGCTTCTTCACCGTACCGCGCGTGGCCGATGCCCGCTGGTCCGCTGGCTGGACGCTGATCTTCATCGCGCTGCTGTACCTCACCGCTCCGGCCGTGGCCTCCATGGCGCGCCTGAACCTGATGACCACCATCTACCCGGAAGGCACCTCGGCGCCTGCGCTGTCCTATGAAGAGCGTCCGGAGTGGGTCAAGACCTGGGAAACCACCGGTCTGATCAAGTGGGAAGACAAGAACGGCGACGGCCGCATCCAGATGTACAACGATGCCGCACCGGCCTTTACCGCGACCGCTCAGGAGCGCGGCTGGAACGGCAACGAGCTGACCGTCAACAACGACATCCTGGTGCTCGCCAACCCGGAAATCGCCAACCTGCCGGGTTGGGTCGTGGGTCTGATCGCGGCGGGGGCCATCGCGGCTGCACTGTCCACCGCGGCGGGGCTGTTGCTGGCGATCTCCTCGGCGATCAGTCATGACCTGATCAAGACCCTGATCAATCCGAAGATCAGCGAGAAGAACGAGATGCTCGCCGCGCGAATCTCCATGGCCTGCGCGATCCTCCTGGCGACCTATCTGGGGCTCAATCCGCCTGGGTTCGCCGCGCAGGTGGTGGCGTTGGCCTTCGGTATCGCGGCAGCCTCGCTGTTCCCGGTGCTGATGATGGGGATCTTCTCCAAGCGCATGAACGACAAGGGCGCGATCTGCGGCATGGTTGCCGGTCTGGCCATCACCCTGGTGTACATCTTCACCTACCTGGGCTGGTTCTTCATTCCGGGCACCAACATGCTGGCCAATACCCCGGACAACTGGTTCATGGGCATCTCCCCGGCCTCCTTCGGTTCCGTCGGTGCGCTGATCAACTTCGCCGTGGCCTACGCCGTGTCGATGGTCACCGCCGAGCCGCCGCAGGAAATCCAGGATCTGGTGGAAAGCGTGCGTACCCCCAAAGGTGCTGGTGCCGCTCTGAGCCACTGAGCATAATCCTGGCCTGACGCCATCGTTCGATGGTCCAGGGTCTGACAGACGGGCCTCCACGGAGGCCCGTCTTTTTTCGGGAACAGTCGTATGTTGTGGACTTTGCTTGCCATCGTGGTTTCGGGGCTCGGCGCTGCCGGTATTGCCCTGCTGCTGCGCAAACTGACGCGCAACAGGTTGCCCAGGTGGATCATTCCGCTGTTCGGTGGCCTGGGCATGCTGGGTTACCAGGTGTCCTACGAGTACGCCTGGTTCGAGCACCAGCAGCAGCGCCAGCCGAAGGAATCGGTCGTGGTCGCGACCGAGCAGGGGCATGTGTTCTGGCGTCCCTGGAGCTACTTCGTACCCATCACCACGGCCTTCACCGTGCTCGACAGCAAGAGCGTCGTGCGCCAGCAGGTCGCGGATGCGCGGGTGGCGGAATTCATGCTCTATCGCTTCGAGAAGCAGCATGTCGACCATGTTTCGCACCAGGCGCACCTGCTCAACTGCGAAACGGCCGAGCTGCTGCCGCTGGATGAGCAGAAACAGCCGCAGCTGTCCCAGCTCAAGCGCATCGACAAGAGTGACACCCTCTACCGCCTGACCTGTCAGTAGGTCAGCGCGTGACCTGCCTCGCCGATCTCGCGGCGGGGCACGGGTCTTTCTGCGGGCGCATAGACCCAGGTCAATGCCCGCGCAGTGCATCTGCATAGAATCGCCAGCCCCTGATTTTTCGAGCGCGCGGTCATGCCCCGTTTTCCCGAATTGCTATCGCCGGCCGGCACCCTGAAGAACATGCGCTACGCCTTCGCCTACGGTGCCGATGCGGTGTATGCCGGGCAGCCACGTTACAGCCTGCGCGTGCGCAACAACGAATTCGATCACGCCAATCTGGCGCTGGGCATCGCTGAGGCGCACGCACAGGGCAAGCAGTTCTACGTGGTGGTCAACATCGCCCCGCACAACGCCAAGCTCAAGACCTTCCTCAAGGACCTGGCGCCGGTGATCGAGATGGCGCCCGACGCGCTGATCATGTCCGACCCCGGCCTGATCATGCTGGTGCGTCAGCATTATCCGCAGATGCCGATCCATCTGTCGGTGCAGGCTAACGCGGTGAACTGGGCCAGCGTCGAGTTCTGGCGGCAGCAGGGGCTGACGCGGGTGATCCTGTCGCGCGAGCTGTCGCTGGAGGAGATCGGGGAAATCCGCACCCAGGTGCCGGGCATGGAGCTGGAGGTATTCGTCCACGGCGCGCTGTGCATGGCCTATTCCGGGCGCTGCCTGCTGTCGGGCTACATCAATCGTCGCGATCCCAACCAGGGCACCTGTACCAATGCCTGTCGCTGGCAGTACCAGGCCACGCCGGCAGCCGAGAACGAACTGGGCGAGATCGTGCGTGTGGTCGACCCGACCCTGGGCCAGGGGGCGCCGACCTCTCAGGCCTTCGTGCTGCAGGAAGCGGGGCGCCCGGAGGAGGAAATGAGCGCCTTCGAGGACGAGCACGGCACCTACATCATGAACTCCAAGGACCTGCGAGCGGTGCAGCACGTCGAGCGCCTGGTGCGCATGGGCGTGCATTCGCTGAAGATCGAGGGCCGCACCAAGAGCCACTTCTACGTGGCGCGCACTGCCCAGGTCTATCGCCGCGCCATCGACGATGCGCTGGCCGGCAAGCCCTTCGATCCGAGCCTGCTGGGCAGCCTCGAATCGCTGGCCCACCGTGGCTATACGGAGGGTTTTCTGCGCCGCCACGTGCACGACGAATACCAGAACTACGAGCGCGGCAGCTCGGTTTCCGAGCGTCAGCAGTTCGTTGGCGAGCTGACCGGCGAGCGCCGTGGCGAGCTGGTCGAAGTGCGGGTGAAGAACCGCTTCGCGGTGGGTGATGGCCTGGAACTGATGACGCCACAGGGCAACCTGCGCTTCACCCTGGAGCAGCTGCAGAACGCACAAGGCCAGGCGCAGTCGGTAGCACCTGGCGACGGCCACGTCCTCTACCTGCCGCTGCCGGCGCAGGTGCAGCTGGAGTACGGCCTGCTGATGCGCGATCTGTAGGGCACGAGGGCGGAGGGATAGCGTTTTCGGTGGATGGGTGAAGCGTCATCCACCCTACGGGGTTGTAGGGGCAGGGGTGGATCGCCGGCAAGCCGGCTCCTACGGATCGCGTCAGCCGATGCATCTGGCGATTCGCTTCAGTCGCGATGTGGTCGAGCAGGGTGTAGGAGCCCGCTTGCGGGCGATGCGCAGGGCGCCGCTACATCGCCTGCTGGCGGCGGCGTCGGCTGGCCAGCTGGCGTTCCAGTTCGCAGAGGCTGTCGATGCCCTGGCGGCGTGCCTTGCTGAACAGCATCAGCGCCAGCTCGGCGGTGACCAGCGCGTCGGCGCTGGCGTTGTGGCGCTGTTGCACCTGCAGGCCGAACTCGGCGACCCACTCATCCAGTCCGCCCTGACGCACGCGTGCCTGCGGGCAGAGCAGGGGGGCGATCTCGGCGACGTCGAAGAAGTTGTGCTGCAGGCGATAGTCCAGGCTCTGGCGCAGGGCGCGCCCCAGCATGCGCTGGTCGAAACCGGCATGGAAGGCCAGCAGCGGGCTGCTGCCGACGAACTCCATGAAGTCCAGCAAGGCCTCGGCCGGGTCGACGCCGCGTGCCACCTCGCTGGGGGCGATGCCATGGATCAGGGTGCTGGCGCTGGCCTGGTGATCGGGCCGGCGCAGGGTACACTCGAACTGTTCGGCGAAGTCGATGGCGCCGTGATCGATCACCACCGCGCCAATCGCCAGTACCAGGTCGCGGCGCATGTTCAGGCCGGTGGTCTCCAGGTCCAGCACGACGATGCGCTGCTGGTGCAGCGGCCGCTCATCGAGCGGCGCGGGCGCACTCAGGGCCTGGCGACGTTGCAACTGCTGCTGGGTCAGGGCCGGGCCACGGCCGGTGAACCAGGTGAACTTGCTCATAGCTGATACCTCATGGCCAGGCTGCTCTGCAGTCGCTGAGCCTGGCGGAAGGACTCGCGCAGGATACGCCGGTCCAGGTGATTCAGGTGATCGGGGTCGACCCGATTGGAGTAGGGCAGTTCGTCGCGCGCCTGCAGCTGGTGCTGCTGCATGCGGGTTTGCTGGATGAAATGATAGGCCTCCTCGTAGGCCGCGCCATCCAGCGCATCGATCACGCCCTTGGCGACCAGCGCGCGCAGGCGCTCCAGGGTGCCGACCGAGCTGATGCCGTTGGCCAGCGCCAGCAGGCGGGCGCCATCGACGAAGGGCGTCAGGCCCTGCACCTTGAGATCGAGGGTGTCCTTGTCGGCGCCGGAGCGCGCCACCACGAAGTCGCGGAAGCGGCCCACCGGCGGACGCTGGCGCAGGGCGTTCTCGGCCAGCATCTTCTGGAACAGGCTGTTGCTGGCGACGCGTTCGAGCAAGGCGGCGCGCAGCTGTTCGCAGCCGGTATCCGGGCCCCAGATGGTGCGCAGGTCGAAGTAGATCGACGAGCCCAGCAGGTTCTCCGGCGTAGCTTCGTCCACGAAACCGGCGAAGCGCCGCGACCACTCCTGCCGCGACAGGCACAGCTCCGGGTTGCCGGCCATGATGTTGCCCTTGCACAGGGTGAAGCCGCATTGCGCCAAACGCTGGTTGATCTCGACGGCCAGCGGCAGCAGGCGGCCACGGATGGCGGCGGCCTCGGCAGCGTCGGCGGCCTCGAAGAGAATGCCGTTGTCCTGGTCGGTGTGCAGGGTCTGCTCGCGGCGGCCTTCGCTGCCGAAGCACAGCCAGGTGAATGCGATGCCCGGGTCGCCCATGTCCTCGAGGGTCAGCTCGATCACCCGGCACACGGTGTGGTCGTTGAGCAGGGTGACGATGTGGGTGATCTGCGTCGAGCTGGCGCCGTGGGCGAGCATGCGATCGACCAGCAGGCGAATGTCGCTGCGCAGCCCGGCCAGGGTCTCGACCTTGCCGGCGTGGCGAATGGTACGCGCCAGGTGGACCAGGTCGACCCGCTGCAGGCTGAACAGGTCACGCTCGGAAATGACCCCGCAGAGCTTCTCGTTCTGCACCAGGCAAACGTGGGCGATATGCCGCTCGGTCATGGCGATGGCGGCGTCGAAGGCACTGGCGTCCGGTTGCAGATGGAAGGGGTTGGGGGTCATCAGCCGGTCGATCGGCTGCGCCAGGTCGACGCCGTCGGCGACCACCCGGCGCAGGTCGCGCAGGGTGAAGATGCCCAGGGGCCGTTCGTTCGGGTCCACCACCACGATGCTGCCCACGTGCTGCTCGTGCATCAGCCGCACGGCCTCGCGCAGGGGCGTGTGCGGCGCGCAGCCGATGGGTTGGCGCATGGCCAGCTCACCCAGGCGGGTATCCAGCGAGTACTGCGCGCCGAGGGTTTCCACGGCGCGCAACTGCACCTGCTGGTTGACCTGGTCGAGCAGGCTGCTGACGCCGCGCAGGGCGAAGTCGCGCAACGGGTTGGAGACGGCGAACAGCTTGATGAAAGCGTGCTTGGCCAGCAGCAGGCAGAAGGTGTCTTCGGCGGCCAGGTGTTCGGTGCGGGTGGCGCGCTCGCCGATCAGTGCGGCCAGCGGAAAGCATTCGCCTGCGGTGATCTCGAAGGTGGTCTCGGTGCCACGGCGTGCGCTGTGCGGGCGCTCGCCGTGCACACGGCCCTGCTTGACGATGTAGAAGTGCTCGACCACGCCATCGGCGGGTTTGATGATCGAATCGCCCTCGGCATAGAAGCGCAGCTGGCAATGCTCGACCAGAAACGCCAGATGGGCGGTGTCCATCTGGTTGAAGGGGGGGAACTTCTGCAGGAACTCCATGGTGCCGTGGATGTTCTGCAGCACCGCGGTCTTGCCCGCATCGGCCATCGCGTCGGCCTTGCTCATGGGCTTGCGCCTCGCACGTTCGGGATGCTTGCAGTGTGGCCCCGGCACGGCGTTTTGCCCATTGCACCTAAGTAGGGGGCAGCGGCAACGCGCGCCGCACGGGGTTTTGACGAAATTTTTACGTCCCTCCGGGCAGACTTCGCCAGCCCTCGTGTTCCGCAACCAGCAGGCCTTTCCATGCAGCCATCCGTACCCGCCGCCCGAGCCCCGGCTCAGGTCAGCATCGCCAGCCATCTGGCATTCATCCTGAGCAGCGCACTGTGCATGCTGCTGCTGTTCGCGCTGGCGCGCCTGGGCCTGCTGGCCTACAACCATGCGCTGATCGCCGATACGCCGGCCAGCACCTTCGCCGAGGCCTTCTTCAACGGCGCGCGGTTCGACCTGCGCCTGATCGTCTACCTGTGCATCCCGCTGACCCTGGCGCTGCTCAGCGTGCGGGCGATGCGTGCGCGCCACCTGCAGGTGGCCTGGCTGACCCTCGCCACCAGCCTGTGCCTGTTCTTCGCCGTGGTCGAACTGAACTTCTACCGCGAATTCCATCAGCGCCTGAACAGCCTGGTGTTCCAGTACATGCAGGAAGACCTGGGCACCGTGGCCAGCATGATCTGGAACGGTTTCCCGGTGCTGCGCCTGCTGCTGGTCTGGGCCCTGGCCAGTGTGCTGCTGGCCTGGCTGTTCCGCCGCATCGAGCGCGCCACCCGTGCCCGCGCGAACGCCGGCGCGCCGCACTGGGCGGCCCGCAGCGCGGTGTTCGTGATGTTCCTGCTGGTCTGCGTCGTGGCCGCGCGTGGCACCCTGCGCTCCGGTCCGCCGCTGCGCTGGGGCGACGCCTATACCACCGATTCGATGTTCGCCAACCACCTGGGCCTCAACGGCACCCTGACCCTGGCCAATGCCGCCAGCAACTACTTCTCCGATCACCGTGACAACAGCTGGAAGGCGACCCTGCCGGCGGACGAGGCCCGGCAGGTGACCCGCGACCTGCTGCTGACCCCGCGTGACCGCCTGATCGATGCCGACCAGGCAGCCGTGCGCCGCATCTACACGCCGCCGCCCGAAGGCCAGCTGCCGCAGGTGCGCAACGTGGTGGTGATCCTCATGGAAAGCATGGCGGGGCGCTACATCGGCGCGATGGGCAACCGGGACGGCATCACGCCGAACTTCGATGCGCTGGCCAAGCAGGGCCTGCTGTTCCAGCACGTGTTCTCCAACGGTACCCACACCCATCAGGGCATGTTCGCCACCATGGCCTGCTTCCCCAACCTGCCGGCGTTCGAGTACCTGATGCGCATGCCCGAGGGCAGCCACCAGTTCTCCGGGCTGCCGCAGCTGCTCAGTGCCCGTGGCTACGATGACGTCTACGTCTACAACGGCAGTTTCGCCTGGGACAACCAGTCCGGCTTCTTCGCCAACCAGGGCATGCGCAATTTCGTCGGCCGCGAGGACTTCGTCGACCCGGTGTTCATCGACCCGACCTGGGGTGTTTCCGACCAGGACATGTTCAGCCGTGGTGCCGACGAGCTGGCCAGGCTGGGGCGCCAGGGCAAGCCCTTCTATGCGCTGCTGCAGACGCTCTCCAACCACACCCCTTACGCCTTGCCGGAAAACCTGCCGGTCGAGCGCGTCAGCGGCCACGGTTCGCTCGACGAGCACCTGACCGCCATGCGCTACGCCGACTGGGCGCTGGGGCAGTTCTTCGCCAAGGCGCGTCAGGAGCCCTATTTCAAGGACACCCTGTTCGTGGTGCTGGGCGATCACGGCTTCGGCAACGATGAACAGATCACCGAGATGGACCTGTCGCGCTTCAGCATCCCGCTGCTGATGATCGGTCCGGGCGTGCAGGAGACCTTCGGCAGCAGCCGCGATACCGTCGGCAGCCAGATCGACGTGGTGCCGACCATCGTCGGGCGCCTGGGCCTGCCGGTGCAGGCGCAGTGCTGGGGCCGCGACCTGCTGGCGCTGCCGCCGGGTGATGCGGGGGTGGCGGTGATCAAGCCGTCCGGCAGTGACCAGACCGTGGGCCTGGTGAGCGGCGACCGCATCCTGGTCAAGCCACGTGACCGTGACGCGCGCCTGTATCGCTACCAGCTGGGCCACGACGCAGGTGCCGAGGTGATCGATGACGCCCAGGCGCGTACGGACCTGGAGCGCAAGCTGTCGGCCTTCGTCCAGACCGCGACCGCCAGCCTGCTGGGCAATACCACCGGCGTCTCGCTGGACAAGACGGCGCAGGCCAAGCGCTAGCTGCACAGGCCTGCCGCGACCGCCCAATAAAAAACCGCCCCGAAGGGCGGTTTTTTCATACCTGCTGCGCGGGTATCACAGGCCGTTCTTGGCCTTGTACTCGCGGCGACGGCGGTGCAGGACCGGCTCGGTGTAACCGTTGGGCTGCTTGCAGCCTTCGACGACCAGCTCCAGCGCGGCCTGGAAGGCGACGTTGCTGTCGAAGTCCGGGGCCATCGGGCGGTACAGCGGGTCGGCCGCGTTCTGGCGGTCGACCACCGGTGCCATGCGCTTGAGGCTCTCGACCACCTGCGCCTCGCTGACGATGCCGTGGCGCAGCCAGTTGGCCAGCAGCTGGCTGGAGATACGCAGGGTGGCGCGGTCTTCCATCAGGCCGACATCGTTGATGTCCGGCACCTTGGAGCAGCCGACGCCCTGGTCGATCCAGCGCACCACGTAGCCGAGGATGCCTTGCGCGTTGTTGTCCAGCTCGTTGCGGATTTCTTCCGCTGACCAGTTGGTGTCCTTGGCCAGCGGGATGGTCAGGATGTCATCCACCGACGCCGGGGTGCGCTTGGCCAACTCGGCCTGACGGGCGAACACGTCGACCTTGTGGTAGTGCAGGGCGTGCAGGGTGGCGGCGGTCGGCGACGGGACCCAGGCGGTGTTGGCGCCGGACAGCGGGTGCGCGACTTTCTGCTCGAGCATGGCGGCCATCAGGTCCGGCATCGCCCACATGCCCTTGCCGATCTGCGCACGGCCCTGCAGGCCGGTGGCCAGGCCGACGTCGACGTTGTTGTTCTCGTAGGCACCGATCCAGGCTTCGCTCTTCATGGCGGCCTTGCGCACGACCGCGCCTGCTTCCATGGAGGTGTGGATCTCGTCACCGGTACGGTCGAGGAAGCCGGTGTTGATGAACACCACGCGCTCGCTGGCGGCCTTGATGCAAGCCTTGAGGTTGACGGTGGTGCGGCGCTCTTCGTCCATGATGCCGACTTTCAGGGTGTTGCGGGCCAGGCCCAGCACATCCTCGACGCGGGCGAAGATCTCGCTGGTGAAGGCGACTTCTTCCGGGCCGTGCATCTTCGGCTTGACGATGTAGACGCTGCCGGTGCGGGTGTTCTTGCGGCTGGTGTTGCCGTTCAGGTTGTGCACCGCGATCAGGCTGGTGAACAGCGCGTCCTGGATGCCTTCCGGAATCTCGTTGCCCTCGGCATCGAGGATGGCCGGGTTGGTCATCAGGTGACCGACGTTGCGCACGAACAGCAGCGAGCGGCCGTGCAGGGTCAGTTCGCCATCGTCGACCTTGGTGTAGACGCGGTCCGGGTTCATGGTGCGGGTGAAGGTGCTGCCGCCCTTGGACACTTCCTCGGCCAGGTCGCCCTTCATCAGGCCCAGCCAGTTCTTGTAGACCACGACCTTGTCGTCGGCATCGACGGCGGCGACGGAGTCTTCGCAGTCCATGATGGTGGTCAGCGCCGCTTCCATCAGCACGTCTTTCACGCCGGCGGCGTCGGTGCTGCCGATGGGGCTGCTGGCATCGATCTGGATTTCGAAGTGCAGGCCGTTGTGCTTGAGCAGCACCGCGACCGGTGCGCTGGCGTCACCCTGGAAGCCGATCAGTTGCGCGTCGTCGCGCAGGCCGGTGTTGCTGCCGCCCTTGAGGCCGACGACCAGCTTGCCGTCGACGATCTTGTAGGCGCTGGAGTCGACATGCGAGCCGGCGGCCAGCGGAGCGGCCTCGTCGAGGAAGGCGCGAGCGAAGGCGATGACCTTGTCACCACGGACCTTGTTGTAGCCCTTGCCCTTCTCGGCGCCACCTTCTTCGCTGATCACGTCGGTGCCGTACAGTGCGTCGTACAGCGAGCCCCAGCGGGCGTTCGAGGCGTTGAGGGCGAAGCGGGCGTTCATGACCGGCACGACCAGCTGCGGGCCGGCCAGGCGGGCGATTTCTTCGTCGACGTTCTGCGTGGTGGCCTGGAAGTCCTGCGGCTCTGGCAGCAGGTAGCCGATCTCCTGCAGGAAGGCCTTGTAGGCAGCGGCGTCATGGGCCTGACCCTGACGCGCCTGGTGCCAGGCATCGATCTGCGCCTGCAGCTCGTCACGCTTGGCCAGCAGGGCAAGGTTCTTCGGTGCCAGGTCCTTGATGACCGCGGCGGCGCCAGCCCAGAAGCTGTCGGCAGCGATGCCGGTACCGGGGATGGCTTCGTTGTTCACGAAGTCGTACAGGGCTTTGGCGACCTGCAGGCCACCGACTTGAACGCGTTCAGTCATCACTTGCCTCACTCTCTCTGAGCTCTACTCAAAAGCCACTTCGGGCCCCTCTGAAACTACCTGCGTTGCCATCGACTACGCCTTTGGAGAGGCTCGTCGGAGACGGCCTTGCCGTCTTGTAGTCCAAGGCGCGGCATACTACATCAAGATTCGGGGGAAATGCAGTGGGGATACGTCAGTCCGCGACCGAAAAGGTCTTTTCGGTCATTATCGATACGCTTTGTGTGCAAAAAAGAGTGTCATTGTTTCATAAAAATCGTAAAAACGTACACGATTAATTGTTCTGGCTACTGACAAGCACGCGAATATGGCCTACGCCGCCTCGCCTATACTGCCTGTCATGCATTCTGGAGTGCCTCATGACGGTATCTGCTGCTAGTGCCAATGACCTGGTCGATCTCGTGCGTCTGTTCGCCGGCTACCTGCGTTTCTACCAGGTGCCGAGGGCAGAATCGGACATCGCGGATTTCCTCGGCGAGCGCCTGCAACGCGGCGACGCGCAGCTGTTCATCGCCCGCGACGCGCAGGGCGTTGCCCAGGGGTTCGTCCAGCTCTATCCGTTGTTCTCCTCGCTGGCGCTGGAACCGGCCTGGCTGCTCAGTGATCTGTATGTGGACGAAGCGTCCCGCCGCGCAGGTGTCGGCGAGGCGCTGATGAACGCGGCCCGTGCCCACGCCGAGGCCACGGGTGCCTGTGGCCTGCAGCTGGAGACGGCGAAGAGCAACCTGGCCGGGCAGCGTCTCTACGAGCGTCTCGGCTATGTGCGTGACGAACAGTTCCTTACCTATTGGCTGGCGCTAAAGCGCTGACCCTGTGGCTATGACATGAGAGAGGGGCAGTAGATGGATCATCTGGTATTGACGGTGATTGCCGCGGATCAACCCGGCCTGGTCGAGCGCCTGGCTGGCTGCGTCGCGGCCCACGGCGGCAACTGGCTGGAGAGCCGCATGGCGCGCATGGCCGGGCAGTTCGCCGGGATCGTACGGGTGGACGTGCCGGGCGAGGCGCATGGCGCGCTGATCCGGGAGCTCGAAGCCCTGAGCGCACAGGGGATTCGCGTGCAACTGGCGGCCAGTGGCAGCGAGCCCGGCGGACGCTTCACCTCGATTCGCCTGGAACTGGTGGGTAACGACCGTCCGGGTATCGTCCGCGACATCACCCGTGTGCTTGCCGAGCAGGGCGTCAACCTGGAAAACCTGCTGACGGAAGTGGCGCCGGCGCCCATGAGCGGCGAGCTGCTGTTCACCGCCGAAGCCATGTTGGCGGTGCCCGAGTCGCTGGAACTGGAGCAGTTGCAGGCACGCCTGGAGACCCTGGCCGATGACCTGATGGTCGAGCTGAACCTGCGTGCCGAGGACTGATATCCACGGCCTGCGTGGATCAGCCTGTGGATAAACTGGGGAGCCCCGACGCACCACCTAGTGCGCCGGGGCTTTTCGTTATCTGGCTAAAAAATCAGCAGGATCAATGGCTTGTGCACAAATGCCGGGGATGGATCTGTGGATAAGCCTGGGGTGAACGAGGCGGCGCCAGGAGCGACGCGGCCTGCAGCCCGCTGAGCGTTTTCTGTGCAGCGAGCACGGCGCGCAACGCCTCGGCGCCGCCTCCTGCTGCCTATCGAACGGGCGAACGCTTGCGCAGGCTCAGCCAGATATCGATGCTGTATATAATCAGCGCAGCCCAGATGCAGGCAAAGGCGAGCAGGGTGCTCGGCGAGAAATGCTCGTCGAACAGCAGGATGGCCTGCAGCAGCACCAGCGTGGGCGCCAGGTACTGCAGAAAGCCCAGCGTGGTGTAGGGCAGGTGCCGCGCCGCCGCATTGAAGCACACCAGCGGCACCAGGGTGATCGGGCCTGCCGCCGCCAGCCAGAGGGCCTCGCTGCTGGTCCAGAAGCTTGCCTGGCTGCTCGTGGCCGCCGGGTGCAGGAGCAGCCAGCCCAGTGCCAACGGCAGCAGCAGCCAGGTTTCCACCACCAGGCCGGGCAGGGCCGCCACTGGCGCCTGCTTGCGAATCAGCCCGTAGAAACCGAAGGTCAGGGCCAGCACCAGTGAGACCCAGGGCAGGCTGCCGACCTGCCAGAGTTGTTGCAGCACGCCCAGCGCGGCCAGCGCGACGGCCAGCCACTGCAGGCGGCGCAGGCGTTCGCCGAGGATCAGCAGGCCGAGCAGAACGTTGATCAGCGGGTTGATGTAGTAGCCCAGGCTGGCCTCGATCATGCGCCCGTTGTTCACCGCCCAGACGTACACCAGCCAGTTGGTGGCGATCAGCAGGCCGCAGCCGGCGAGCACCGCCAGGCGCCTGGGGTTGTCACGCAGCTCGCGCCACCAGCCCGGGTGCTTCCAGACGAACAGCAGCAAGCCGCCGAACAGCGCCGACCAGAGCACGCGATGAACGATGATTTCCATCGCGGGTACGCTTTGCAGGGCTTTGAAGTAGAGGGGAAACAGGCCCCAGATGATGTAGGCGGTAAGGCCCAGAATGTACCCGCGCTGCGGGTTGGCGGTGGCCATCGATGATCCTTGCTGGGGCGGCTTGAGGGGCCGGCAAATTCTAGTCTTCTGGCCCCGGACTTGTCTGTCCGTTCAGTTTCCCTGGCTGCCCAGGCCTGGGGGAAAGTCGTAAGGCAAACTTTACGCGGTGCGCGCAACTGTATCGGTATGCGGGGCCGGCGCAGCCGCTGGGTAGCCCGGATGCGATCCGGGGCCGCGGGATGGAACGGCAAGCATCGCGGCTGAAGCCGCTCCTACGGCACAGGCGAACACCGGTAGGAGCGGCTTCAGCCGCGAAGGCTCCATCTCTCGTATAGCCGCAATGACCTCACGCCAGGGCGTGGCTCGGATTCACGCCGGGCGCGCAGCCAGGCCAGGTTTCAGAACAGCCGCAACGGCTCCTCATCCAGCGCAGCCAGCTGCTCGCGCAGGGCGAGAATCTGGTCGCCCCAGTAGCGCTCGCCGGCGAACCAGGGAAAGGCCAGGGGGAAGGCCGGGTCGTCCCAGCGCCGTGCGATCCAGGCGCTGTGGTGCATCAGGCGCAGAGCGCGCAGGCCCTCGATCAGCGGCAGTTCGCGGGCGGCGAAATCATGGAATTCCTGATAGCCATCGACCAGTTCTGCAAGCTGACCGAGGCGCTCATGGCGTTCGCCGGCCAGCATCATCCACAGGTCCTGCACGGCCGGGCCCATGCGGCAGTCATCCAGGTCGACCATATGGAAGCTGTCATCGCGGCACAGCAGGTTGCCGGGGTGGCAGTCACCATGCAGGCGGATGGCCTGGTAGCGCACGCGGGAGAACAGCTCGTCGAGGCGCGCCAGCAGGTCGCGGGCGACCGACTCGTAGGCCGGCAGCAGGCTTTTCGGAACGAAACCGCCGTCGAGCAGCGCGCCCAGGGCGGCATGGCCGAAGTTGTCCACCGCCAGGGTCTCGCGGTGGGCGAACGGACGACTGGCGCCGATGGCGTGCATGCGCCCGAGCAACTGGCCGAGGCGATACAGCTGGTCGAGATTGCCGGGCTCCGGGGCGCGGCCACCACGGCGCGGGAACAGGGCGAAGCGAAAACCGCCATGCGCGAACAGCGTCTCGCCGTTGCGTGACAGCGGCGCCACCACCGGCACCTCATGCTCGGCCAGCTCGGCGCTGAAGGCATGCTCTTCACGGATCGCCGCGTCGCTCCAGCGATCAGGGCGGTAGAACTTGGCGATCAGCGGCGTCTCGCCCTCGATGCCGACCTGATAGACGCGGTTCTCGTAGCTGTTCAGCGCCAGCACGCGAGCGTCGCTGAGGTAGCCGAGGCTTTCCACAGCGTCGAGCACCAGGTCCGGGGTGAGGGTCGAAAAAGGATGGCTCATGAACGGCTCCGCACAAGTGGGCGCCCAGTCTACCGGCTTGCGCGAGGCACCGGGGGCTGGTCGTCGCCGGTGCGCTACAGCTGGGTGCCGAGCAGCACCTGACTGGCGGCGAACTGGGCACGGACCGGATCGTCGCGGTTCAGGCCCAGTGCGGTCAGCTGCTCGGCGGCGATCAAGGCGCACAGGGTCTGGCCGCTGGCCAGGCCGATGCGTACTTCGCTGGGGCCGTCGAGCGCCGGAATGATCTGTTCGATGCGCCCTTCCAGGGAATTGCGCTGTTCATCGCGGGGCGCGTGCAGCGGGTGCAGCTCCAGCCAGCCGGCCTTGATCAGGGCGACGACGTTGCTGCCCGGCTGCAGGTGCAGGTTGTCCGTGCTGTCGTGGGTGATCTGCGCCTGCAGCCGCTCACCGCCCGGCAGCTCGATATCGATCAGGTCGTTGTGCCCGCAAGGATGAATCGTACGCACGCGACCGGCGAGCTGGTTGCGCGCGCTGGTGCGCAGCATCAGCCGGCCGAGCAGTTGCAGGTCGGCGTCGTCCTCGGCGGCCAGCAGCAGCTGGGCCTGCAACGCCTGCACGCGCTGGTGCAGGGCCAGCAGGCGCTCGCCGGCTGGTGTCAGGCGAGCGCCGCCGCCGCCCTTGCCGCCGACGCTGCGGCTGACCAGCGGCTGCTCGGAAAGATTGTTCAGCTCGTCGATGGCGTCCCAGGCCGCCTTGTAGCTCAGCCCGGCGGCCTTGGCGGCGCGGGTGATTGAGCCCAGCTCGGCAATCCGTTCCAGCAGGGCCAGGCGTTTGGGGCGGCGGCTGAGCAGTTGCGCGAGAGGGTCGAGCTGAGACATGGCGGACGGGCAGGCGAGAAGAATGTCGGGCACGGTGCGTGACTGCGCCCGGCACGTCAAGTCAGCCGTCACCCGGTGCTGGCGTGCGGGCCAGGCAGTAAACGTCGATGCGTGACGCCCCGGCGCGGTGCAGCAGCTGGGCGATGCTGCTGGCGGTCGCGCCCGTGGTCAGCACGTCATCGACCAGCGCCAGATGAGCGCCGCGGAGCCGGGCCTGCGGCTCCAGGGCGAAGGCCTGGCGCAGGTTGCGCTTGCGCGTGGCGGCGTTCAGCCCCTGCTGCGCAGGGGTATCGAGCGGGCGCCGCAACCAGTCGCCGTGAACCGGCAACTGCAGGCTGACGCCCAGCCAGTCGGCGAGCATCTGCGCCTGGTTGAAGCCACGTTGCCGTTGCCGCCGCTGAGCCAGTGGCACGGGCAGCAAGGCCTGTGGCCTGGGCAGGCCCTCGGCATAGGCGTGGCGCAGGTGTTCGGCCAGCAACTCGGCGAGCAGGCGACCGTGCGGCCACTGGCCCTGGTGCTTGAAGCGGGTGATCAGGCTGTCTACCGGGAAGGCATAGCGCCACGGCGCCTCCACGCGGGTGAAGCCTGGCGCCTTCTTCTGGCAGGCGCCGCAGGTCAGTCCTTGCGCGGGCAAGGGTACGGCGCAGACCAGGCAATGCGCGCCCAGCCAGGGCAGCTCGGCTTCACAGGCCGTGCAGATGCCGTGGGTGGGGTGGTCGTTGGCGTCGTCGCACAGTTGGCAGTGGCGCCGCAGGCGCAACCAGCCGAGGCGTTGCAGCGAACGCAGGTCGAATCCGGGCATGACGGCTCATCCTTGAGCGACGGAGCCCCGAGCCTAGCAGGTCTCAGCGAATCAACCAGCCCATCACCACCAGGCCGAGGAACAGCCAGATGACCCCGCCGATGATCGAGCGTCTCAGCAGCGCACGCACGCCGTTGTAGAGAAACAGCAGGCCGATGATCAGCAGGATGATGCTGAAGATCGAGACGTCCATGCCGATGGCGCTGGCCAGGCCGCGGAGGAAATCGTCGAACGCATCGGCAACGGCTCCCAGCGCACCGGACAGCACGTCCACGACGAAACGGATGGCGCGACCCAGTACCTGGCCGAGTCCTTCGAAGAAACCTTCTACCTGCATGCAAGCGTCCTGTATTGGCGATAGGCATTGGGCAAGATGCCATGATGGAAGTTCGATCGATCAATATGTGATCAGTGGTAAACCTGTGCCTTTCTTGCGGTTGACAGCATCCAACTGCCACATATGATGGCCTGAGCCTGAATGCCCCCTCAAACAGATGCCACCAAGCGTCGAAGGATTTCCCAGATGAGCGCAACCGCAGCAACCACCGCCCGCCACGATTGGTCCCTCGCCGAAGTTCGCGCGCTGTTCGAGCAGCCCTTCAACGATCTGCTGTTCCAGGCGCAGACGGTACACCGCGCGCACTTCGATCCCAACCGCGTGCAGGTCTCGACCCTGCTGTCGATCAAGACCGGTGCCTGCCCGGAGGACTGCAAGTACTGCCCGCAGTCCGGCCACTACAACACGGGCCTGGACAAGGAAAAGCTGATGGAGGTGCAGAAGGTGCTGGAGGCGGCGGCCGAGGCCAAGGCCATCGGCTCGACGCGCTTCTGCATGGGCGCGGCGTGGAAGCATCCGTCGGCCAAGGACATGCCCTACGTGCTGGAAATGGTCAAAGGCGTGAAGAAGCTCGGCCTGGAAACCTGCATGACCCTCGGTCGTCTGGACCAGGAACAGACCCAGGCGCTGGCCGATGCGGGGTTGGACTACTACAACCACAACCTCGACACCTCGCCGGAGTTCTACGGCAACATCATCACCACGCGCACCTACGGCGAGCGCCTGCAGACCCTGGCCTACGTGCGCGAGGCGGGCATGAAGATCTGCTCCGGCGGCATTCTCGGCATGGGCGAGTCGGTGGACGACCGCGCCGGGCTGCTGATCCAGCTGGCCAACCTGCCCGAGCACCCGGAAAGCGTACCGATCAACATGCTGGTCAAGGTCAAGGGCACGCCGCTGGCCGAAGAGAAGGACGTCGATCCGTTCGACTTCATCCGCACCCTGGCGGTGGCGCGCATCATGATGCCGCAGTCCCATGTGCGCCTGTCCGCCGGTCGCGAGCAGATGAACGAGCAGATGCAGGCCCTGGCCTTCATGGCCGGCGCCAACTCGATCTTCTACGGCGAGAAGCTGCTGACCACCGCCAACCCGCAGGCCGACAAGGACATGGCCCTGTTCAAGCGCCTCGGCATCAAGCCGGAAGAGCGCGAGGAACATGCCGACGAGGTGCACCAGGCGGCCATCGAGCAGGCCCTGGTCGAGCAACGCGATTCCCAGCTGTTCTACAACGCGGCCTCGGCCTGATATCTCCCAGGTGGATGAATGAAGCGTCATCCGCCCTGTGCAGCCCGAGGTCATGCGCAGGGTGGCTGACCCGCTTGCGGTTATCCACCGTTCTCCGGTGCCTGCCATGTCTTTCGATCTTGCGGCCCGCCTGGCCGAGCGCCAGGCAGCCGACCTGTTCCGCAGCCGTCCTCTGCTGCAGACCCCGCAGGGTCCGCAGGTGCGTGCTGATGACCAGGAGCTGCTGGCCTTCTGCTCCAACGATTACCTGGGCCTGGCCAACCACCCCGAGGTGATTCGCGCGCTGCAGCAGGGCGCGGAGCAATGGGGCGTCGGTGGCGGCGCGTCGCACCTGGTGATCGGTCACAGCACGCCTCACCATGAGTTGGAAGAGGCGCTCGCCGCGTTCACCGGACGCCCGCGCGCGCTGCTGTTCTCCACGGGCTACATGGCCAACCTCGCTGTCGTCACCGCGCTGCTCGGCCAGGGTGACAGCGTGCTGGAGGATCGCCTCAACCACGCGTCGCTGCTCGACGCCGGCCTGCTGTCCGGCGCGCGCTTCTCGCGCTACCTGCACAACGATGCGGTCAGCCTGGCCAATCGCCTGCGCAAGGCCAGCGGCAACTGCCTGGTGGTCACCGATGGGGTGTTCAGCATGGATGGCGACCTGGCCGACCTGCCGGCGCTGTGCGCCGAGGCGCGGCTCAAGGATGCCTGGGTGATGGTCGACGACGCCCATGGCTTTGGCCCGTTGGGCGCGACCGGCGCTGGCATCGTCGAACATTTCGGCCTGGGCCAGGATGACGTGCAGGTGCTGGTCGGCACCCTGGGCAAGGCCTTTGGTACCGCCGGTGCCTTCGTCGCTGGCAGCGAAGAGCTGATCGAGACGCTGATCCAGTTCGCCCGCCCCTATATCTACACCACCAGCCAGCCGCCCGCCGTGGCCTGCGCCACGCTGAAGAGCCTGGAGCTGCTGCGTACCGAGAGCTGGCGCCGCGAACACCTGGCCGGGCTGATTGCCCGCTTCCGTCAGGGCGCCAGCGAGATCGGCCTGGACCTGATGGACAGCCCGACGCCGATTCAGCCGATCCTGGTGGGTGACAGCGCCCGTGCCCTGAAGCTTTCTGCGTTGCTCAAGGCGCGCGGCATGCTGGTCGGCGCCATCCGTCCGCCGACCGTGCCGGCCGGCAGCGCGCGCCTGCGCGTGACCCTCTCCGCCGCCCATAGCGCAGCGCAGCTCGAACTGCTGCTCGAAGCCTTGGCCGAATGCTGGCCCCAGGTGCACACCGATGACTGAGAAACTGATTCTGCTGCCCGGCTGGGGCTTCGATGCGGCCGTGCTGCAACCCCTCGCGGATGCACTGGGTGGCGAGTGCCAGGTGCAGGTCGCCGCACTGCCCAGGCTGGCCTCCGCGTCTGCCGGGGACTGGCTCGACGAGCTGGATGCGCGTCTGGCCGATGGTTGCTGGCTGGCCGGCTGGTCGCTGGGCGGCATGCTCGCCGCTGCCCTGGCGGCGCGGCGCGGCGCGCGTTGCCGCGGCCTGATTACCCTGGCCAGCAATGCCTGCTTCGTGGCCAGCGAGCGCTGGCCGCAGGCGCTGGCCGAGGACACCTACAACGCGTTCTACCAGGGCTGCCAGGCGAATGCCGGCGCGACCCTGAAACGCTTCGCCATGCTCTGTGCCCAGGGCGCTGCAGATGCGCGCGGCCTGTCGCGGCAGCTGCAGGCCCACCTGCTCGCGGGTGACGAGGCGGCACTGCTCGCCGGCCTGCGGGTTCTGGCGAGCCTCGACAATCGTGCGCCGCTGGCGGCCTTCGGCGGGGCGCAGCTGCATCTGCTGGCCGAGCTGGACGCCCTGGTCCCGGCTGCGGCGGGCGACGCGCTGCTGGCGCTGTTGCCGGCGGGCGAGGTGGATGTACTGGAGGGCTGCGGTCATGCCTTCGTGCACGAGCAGGCTGACAGCGTGGCGGCGCTGATGCTGGATTTCATCCGTGAGTCCGATGATGGCTGAGCGTTTCGAACGCGCGCAGGGCTCCGACGTCGAGGTGAGCACGGCGGCCCTGCCGGACAAGCGCCAGGTGGCGGCGTCGTTCTCGCGAGCGGCGGCGAGCTACGATGCCGTGGCCGAGCTGCAGCGCCATGTCGGCACGCAACTGCTGGCGCGTCTGCCGGTTTCGCTGCAGCCGCATCGCTGGCTGGACCTGGGCAGCGGTACGGGTTATTTCACCCGCGCCCTTGGCGAGCGCTATGGGCAGGGGACGGGGTTGGCCGTGGACATCGCCGAAGGCATGCTGCGCCATGCCAGGCCCCAGGGGGGCGCCGCGCATTTCATCGCCGGTGATGCCGAGGCCCTGCCGCTGCAGACGGCCAGCGTCGACCTGCTGTTCTCCAGCCTGGCGCTGCAGTGGTGCGCCGATTTCCCGCGCGTGCTGAGCGAAGCGCAGCGGGTGTTGCGCCCCGGCGGCGTGCTGGCGTTCTCCAGCCTGTGCGTCGGCACCCTGCAGGAGTTGCGCGACAGCTGGCAGGCGGTCGACGGCTTCGTCCACGTCAATCGCTTCCGCCGGTTCGAGGACTACCAGCAGTGTTGCGCCGCCAGTGGCATGCAGGTGCTGAGCCTGCAGCGCCAGGCGCAAACGCTGCATTTCCCCGACCTGCGCAGCCTGACCACCTCGCTCAAGGACCTTGGCGCGCACAACCTCAACCCAGGCCGGCCGGGCGGCCTGACCGGGCGTGCGCGCATTCGCGCGCTGGTCGAGGCCTACGAGCGCTGGCGTCAGCCCGCCGGGCTGCCTGCCACCTATCAGGTGGTCTACGGCGTGTTGCAGAAACTTCCGGGCGACCTTGCTGGCGTCGCCTAGCGGCGGCCCGTAATCGCCCGCCAGAAAGACACCTTCGGATAGCAGCGACGGGAGACATCGTCATGACGCACGCCTACTTCGTCACGGGGACGGATACCGAGATCGGCAAGACCACCATCGCTGCCGGCCTGCTGCACGCTGCCCGCCTGCGCGGGTTGAGTACTGCGGCGGCCAAACCGGTCGCCTCCGGTTGCCAGCGAACGCCGCAAGGGCTGCGCAACGACGATGCACTGGCCCTGCTGGCGCAGTGCTCGCTGCCGCTGCGCTACGAGGAGGTCAACCCGCTGGCGTTCGAGCCGGCGATCGCGCCGCACCTGGCGGCGCGCGAGGTCGGCGTCGAGTTGACTGTCGCCAGCCTGGCCAGCCCGGTACGCGCGATCCTGGCAAGGAACGCCGACTTCTCCCTGGTCGAAGGTGCCGGTGGCTGGCGTGTACCCCTGGCCGGGCGCGAGAGCCTGTCGGACCTGGCCCAGGCGCTGGCGATACCGGTGATCCTGGTCGTGGGTGTGCGGCTGGGCTGCATCAATCACGCGGTCCTGACGGCCGAGGCCATCGAACGTGACGGGCTCGAGCTTGCCGGCTGGGTCGCCAATATCGTCGACCCGCAGACCTCGCGCCTGGAAGAGAACCTGGCGACCCTGGGCGAGCGATTGCCCGCCCCGTGCCTGGGCCGGGTGCCGTACCTGGCAGATGCGAGCGCCGCAGCGGTGGCGCAGCACCTGGCGCTGGAACGCCTGGTCGACTGGGAATAAACAGCCGGCGGACGATAGCCTTTTGTCTGTACATTTTTTAGCCGACTTCTGCTTCAATACGCAGCATCAGGTTTTATTTCCCCTTGGGAGCTGTCGATGGAAATCTCCAGCAATGCATTCAGTTCGGGTTTGAACGGCATCCAGGCCGGGCAACGCCGTGTCGAGCAGGCGGCCAGCGACATCGCCAGCAACGCGGTGACCGAGCCGCAGCAGCCCAGCCAGACGCCACCGCAGAACCAGGTGAACCCCACGCCACAGTCTGCCGAGCAGACGCGCCCCGACCTGGCGGAAAGCCTGGTCGCCTTGCGCGTTGGCGAGAACGAGGTGCGGGCCAGCTCACGTGTCGTGGAAACCGCCGATGAGGTGCTGGGTACGCTCATCGACACGCGTGCGTAAGTAGTTCCACCCCGGCCGTGGATGCGGCCTGCAACGGGGTAGGAGGGAGCACATGCAGATCGGCAACAGCGTGCCACCTTTCGTCCCTGCGCCGTCCTTCTCTTCGGCTCGGCCCCTCTCGTCCGACGTTTCCCCCGATATCGCCCGTGCCGACCAGGCACCCGTGACCGCGCCGCAGGAGCAGCAGGCGAATTCCAGCGCCTCCGGGCGCGAAGAGGCTGACCGTACCTCCACCGATGCGGCGGACGACAGCGCCGAAGCCAGCCCCCGGGAGCAGCGCCAGCAGCAGCTGGAGATCGCCGATCTGGTTCAGCGCGATCGCGAAGTGCGCACCCACGAACAGGCCCATGCGGCTGTCGGTGGGCAGTACGCCGGTTCACCGACCTACAGCTTCAAGCGTGGCCCTGACGGCCAGCGCTATGCCGTCTCCGGTGAGGTCGGCATCGACACGGCCGCTGTCCCCAATGACCCCGAAGCCACCTTGCGCAAGATGGAAGTCGTGCTGCGTGCCGCCCTCGCGCCCGCCGAGCCCTCCGCACAGGATCTGCGCGTGGCCGCCCAGGCCCAGGCCAAGGCGGCGCAGGCGCGGGTGGAGCTGGCCGAGCTGCGCCGCGACGAAGCCGCCAGCGCCAGCGAGGAGAGCAAGGGGCGCGACGACGAACGGCAAGCCCAGGAGGCGTCTGACGAGCAGGGCCAGCAGGCCGTGCCGCCCGCACCTGACCTTGACCTGTACCGGCGCCTGGGCGAGTTGCCGTCGTCGGAGCCCGGCATCGATCTGGTCGCGTGACGGGTCGATTGGCAGCGCTTGACAAGGGGTTGGCGTAAACGTATGTTTCAAACGCCTGTTTGATTGCTTCGGCCGCAGCCTCGTGGCCGGGCAGCCGGGAGTGATCCCGAGAGCGACCGCCAAGACGGTCACCCCAACTACTAGGAATCCACCGCAGAGGTTTACCGCTATGCCTGACTACAAGGCCCCCTTGCGTGACATTCGTTTCGTTCGTGACGAGCTGCTGGGCTACGAAGCGCACTACCAGAGCCTGCCAGGTTGCCAGGACGCCACTCCGGACATGGTCGACGCCATCCTCGAGGAAGGCGCGAAGTTCTGCGAGCAGGTCCTGTCGCCGCTGAACCGCGTGGGTGACACCGAAGGCTGCACCTGGAGCGAGTCCGGTGTGAAAACCCCGACGGGCTTCAAGGAGGCCTATCAGCAGTTCGTCGAAGGCGGCTGGCCGAGCCTGGCCCATGACGTCGAGCACGGCGGTCAGGGTCTGCCGGAGTCGCTGGGGCTGGCGATCAGCGAAATGGTCGGTTCGGCCAACTGGTCGTGGGGCATGTACCCGGGCCTCTCCCACGGTGCGATGAACACCCTGAGCGCCCACGGTACCGACGAGCAGAAGCACACCTACCTGACCAAGCTGGTATCCGGCGAGTGGACCGGCACCATGTGCCTGACCGAGCCGCATTGCGGTACCGACCTGGGCATGCTGCGCACCAAGGCCGAACCGCAGGCCGACGGCAGCTACAAGGTCACCGGCACCAAGATCTTCATCTCCGCGGGTGAGCACGACATGGCCGGCAACATCGTCCATATCGTCCTGGCCCGCCTGCCCGATGCTCCGGCCGGTACCAAGGGTATCTCGCTGTTCATCGTGCCGAAGTTCATGCCCAACGCCGATGGCGGCGTAGGCGAGCGCAATGCCGTTTCCTGTGGCTCCATCGAGCACAAGATGGGCATCCACGGCAACGCCACCTGCGTGATGAACTTCGACGGCGCCACCGGCTTCCTGATCGGCCCGGCCAACAAGGGCCTTAACTGCATGTTCACCTTCATGAACACCGCTCGCCTGGGTACCGCGCTGCAAGGCCTGGCCCACGCCGAAGTCGGTTTCCAGGGTGGCATCAAGTACGCCCGTGAGCGTCTGCAGATGCGTTCGCTGACTGGCCCGAAAGCGCCGGAAAAAGCCGCTGACCCGATCATCGTGCATCCGGACGTGCGCCGCATGCTGCTGACCATGAAGGCCTTCGCCGAAGGCAACCGTGCCATGGTCTACTTCACTGCCAAGCAGGTGGACATCGTTCAGCACAGCGACAACGAAGAAGAGAAGAAGGTCGCCGACGAGCTGCTGGCGTTCCTGACGCCGATCGCCAAGGCCTTCATGACCGAAGTGGGCTTCGAGTCCGCTTCCCACGGCATGCAGATCTACGGTGGCCATGGCTTCATCAGCGAGTGGGGCATGGAGCAGAACCTGCGTGACTGCCGCATCTCCATGATGTACGAAGGCACCACCGGCGTTCAGGCGCTCGACCTGCTGGGCCGCAAGGTGCTGATGACTCAGGGCGGCGCGCTGAAGAACTTCACCAAGATCGTGCACAAGTTCTGCCAGGCCAACGAAGGCAACGACGCCGTCAAGGAATTCGTCGAGCCGCTGGCCAAGCTGAACAAGGAGTGGGGCGACATCACCATGAAGATCGGCATGGCGGCGATGAAGGATCGCGAGGAAGTCGGTGCCGCTTCGGTGGACTACCTGATGTACTCCGGTTACGCCTGCCTGGCCTACTTCTGGGCCGACATGGCGCGCCTGGCTGCCGAGAAGCTGGCTGCCGGTGCGGGTGACGAGGCCTTCTACAAGGCCAAGCTGCAGACTGCCCGCTTCTACTTCGCGCGCATCCTGCCGCGCACTCGCGCGCACGTCGAGACCATGCTGTCCGGCGCCAGCAACCTGATGGACATGGACGAAGAGCACTTCGCGCTCGGCTTCTGATTCCGTCACGGTTGAACGCAAACGCCGCCCTTCGGGGCGGCGTTTGCGTTTTTTCGCGTCGTACTGAAGGGAATGTCGCATCCTGTCGCTGTTTTCAATCATCGAAGCAGGCAGAATGCCTTCATCTCTTGCTCAGGGTGTCCGCGTGATCCGTCCGGCCAATCTGCGCCTCAGCCATTTCCTCTCCTCGCTGCCGTTGCTGGTCGGCGCATTCGTGGCTGCTCGGCTGCCGGTGCTCAGCGAATTCTTCATCTCCCTGTTCAATGTCCTGCCGACCCTGCTGTTGCTGCTCGGCGGCGCCTTCTGCCTGGCCTATGGCCGCCAGCGCGAGGTCTTCCTGCTGCTGGTGCTGTACGTCGGCTACTTCATGCTCGATATCCAGGTCGATCACTTCCGTGACAACGGCCAGGTCAGGGACGACGCCGCCCTGGTCTTTCACCTGATCTGCCTGCTGTTGCCGATGCTCTACGCCCTCTACGGCTGCTGGGAGGAGCGTTCGCACCTGGCTCAGGACATGCTGGCGCGGGCGCTGGTCCTGCTGGCGGTGAGTGCGGTGGCCTTCGCGCTCGGACGCCGTTATCCACAGGGCATCGCCGACTGGCTGGCGCAGATCCACTGGCCGGCGTTGCACGGCGCCTGGATGAGCCTCGCGCAGCTGACCTACCTGGTGTTCCTGGTCGCTTTCGTCGCGCTGCTGGTGCAGTACCTGCGACGCCCGCGGCCCTTGCACGCGGCGCAACTGGTCGGGCTTGTCGGCCTGCTGTGGATGCTGCCGCAGGTGTTCATCATGGCCCATGCGCTGCAGGTGATGAGCAGCATGGTCATGCTCATGCTGGTTGCGGCGGTGGCGCACGAGGCCTACCAGATGGCCTTCCGTGACGAGCTGACCGGCCTGCCCGGACGGCGTGCGCTCAACGAGCGTCTGCAGCGCCTCGGGCGTGACTATGTGATCGCCATGGTCGATGTCGATCACTTCAAGAAATTCAACGATACCCATGGTCATGACGTCGGCGACCAGGTGTTGCGCCTGGTCGCCAGTCAGCTACGCAAGGTCGGCGGTGGCGGCAAGGCCTACCGCTATGGCGGCGAGGAGTTCACCCTGCTGTTTCCCGGCAAGAGCGTGGAGCAATGCGTGCCGCACATGGAGGCCGTGCGCCTGGCCATCGAGCAGTACCGCATGCAGCTGCGCGACAAGCAGAGCCGTCCGCGTGATGATCGCGAGGGCAAGCAGCGCCGTGCCGGCAAGGCGGCCAGCGAGGTTTCGGTGACGGTCAGCATGGGCGTGGCCGAGCGCCAGGCCGAGCAGCGCACACCGCAGGAAGTGATCAAGGAAGCGGACAAGGCGCTGTACAGCGCCAAGGCCGCCGGGCGTAACTGCATTCGCAGCGCCGGGCAGCGACGTGGTGCGGTGAAGGTCAGCGCCCCGGCCGACTGAGCCGGCTTATGGCGGCGCATTCAGGCGGCCAACGATCATTGTTGCCGTTCCATTCGCGGCAGTAGCGTGGGGCACCTGACCGCTACCCGAATGGAGAACGACCATGCCCGAGTACAAGGCCCCGCTGCGCGACATGCGCTTTCTGATCGACGATGTCTTTGCCTTTCCCGCCCACTACGCCAGCCTGGGGGCCGACGATGCGAGCCCGGATATGGTCGCGGCGATCCTCGAGGAGGGCGCCAAGTTCTGCGAGCAGGTGCTGGCCCCGCTGAACCGCAGCGGTGACGAGGAGGGCTGCCATTTCGACAACGGCGTGGTGACCACGCCCAAGGGCTTCAAGGAGGCCTTCGCGCAGTATGCCGAGGGTGGCTGGATGGGCCTGGCCGCCGACCCGCTGCATGGCGGGCAGGGCCTGCCCGAGTCACTCGGCCTGATCGTCGCCGAGATGGTCGCCTCGGCCAACCAGTCCTGGGCCATGTACCCGGGGCTGACCCATGGCGCCATGTCCGCGATCCACGCCCATGGCAGCGAAGAGCAGAAACAGACCTACCTGACGCGCCTCACCGAAGGCCGCTGGACCGGCACCATGTGCCTGACCGAGCCGCATTGCGGCACCGACCTGGGCATCATCAAGACACGCGCCGTGCCGCAGGCCGATGGCAGCCATGCGATCTCCGGGACGAAGATCTTCATCTCCGCAGGCGAGCACGACATGAGCGAGAACATCGTGCACCTGGTGCTGGCCAAGCTGCCCGACGCGCCTGCGGGCACCCGGGGCATTTCCCTGTTCATCGTGCCCAAGTTCCTGCCCCAGGGTGACGGCTTCGGTGCGCGCAATGCGGTGAGCTGCGGTTCCATCGAGCACAAGATGGGCATCAAGGCCTCGGCGACCTGCGTGATCAACTTCGACGCGGCGACCGGTTACCTGATCGGCGAGGCCAACAAGGGCCTCGCCTGCATGTTCACCATGATGAATCATGCCCGCCTGGGCACCGGCATGCAGGGCCTCTGCCTGGGCGAGGCCAGCTATCAGGGCGCGCTGCGCTACGCCAGGGAGCGCCTGCAGATGCGCGCACTGACGGGACCGAAGGCGCCGGACAAGGCGGCCGATCCGATCATCGTCCATCCCGATGTCCGCCGCATGTTGCTGACCATGAAAGCGTTCAACGAGGGCAACCGCGCGCTGGCCTACTTCACTGCGCAGCTGATCGATGTCGCGCACCGCGCCGAGACGGCCGAAGCGCGCCAGGAGGCCGAGGACCTGCTGGCCTTGCTCACGCCGATCTGCAAGGCGTTCATGACCGAGACCGGGCTCGAGGCCACCAACCACGGCATGCAGGTTTTCGGCGGGCATGGCTACATCCGTGAGTGGGGCATGGAGCAACTGGTGCGCGATTGCCGCATCGCACCGATCTATGAAGGCACCAATGGCATCCAGGCTCTTGACCTGCTCGGGCGCAAGGTGCTGGGCAGTCAGGGCAAGCTGCTGCGCGGTTTCACCCGTGTCCTGCACAAGTTCTGCGAGGCCCAGCAGGAGCATCCGCAACTGGCCCCGCAGGTGGCGCAGCTGGCGGCGTTGAACCGGCAGTGGGGGGAGCTGACGCAGAGCATCGGCATGGCCGCGATGAAGAATCCGGACGAGGTCGGCGCGGCGTCGGTCGATTACCTGATGTATTCGGGCTATGTCACCCTGGCGTACTTCTGGTTGCGCATGGCTGTGGTCGCCCAGGAAAAGCTCGCGCAAGGGGATGACGATGGCTTCCATCAGGCCAAGCTGGTGACGTGCGCCTTCTACTTCCAGCGCATCCTGCCGCGTACCGAGGCGCATCGTCTGGCGATGTCGGCGGGCAGCGCCAGCACCATGCAGCTGGCGGAAGAACACTTCGCCTTCTGACCGCTGGTCGAGGCAATTCGGCCCGCCTTCTGGCGGGCCTTTTCATTTCATGGACATATGAGCGGCGGCTGAATATATGGTCACAACATGACCCTATGTGTCTGAAAAGTTGTTGGATTAAACTCGGTCCACATACGTAAGTCCGCTTTTCGAGGATGTGTCATGGCCGATTACAAAGCCCCCCTGCGCGACATGCGCTTCGTGCTCAATGAAGTATTCGATGTCTCCAAGCTCTGGGCCGAGTTGCCGGCCCTGGCCGAAGTGGTCGATGCCGATACCGCCAGCGCCATTCTGGAGGAGGCCGGCAAGGTCACCGCAGGCAGCATCGCGCCGCTGAACCGCAGTGGCGATGAAGAAGGCTGCTCCTGGGACGACGGCGCGGTGAAAACGCCGGCTGGCTTCCCCGAGGCCTACCAGACCTACGCCGAAGGCGGCTGGGTGGGTGTCGGTGGTTCGCCGGAGTTCGGCGGCATGGGCATGCCCAAGGTGATCGGCGCCCAGGTCGAGGAAATGGTCAACTCGGCCAACCTGTCCTTCGGCCTCTACCCGATGCTGACCGCCGGTGCCTGCCTGTCGATTCTCAACCACGCCAGCGAAGAGCTGAAGGCGCAGTACCTGCCGAACATGTATGCCGGCGTCTGGGCCGGCTCCATGTGCCTGACCGAGCCGCATGCCGGCACCGACCTGGGCATCATCCGCACCAAGGCCGAGCCCCAGGCCGATGGCAGCTACAAGGTCACCGGCACCAAGATCTTCATCACCGGTGGTGAGCACGACCTGACCGAGAACATCATCCACCTGGTGCTGGCCAAGCTGCCGGATGCGCCGGCTGGCCCGAAAGGCATTTCGCTGTTCATCGTGCCCAAGGTCATGGTCAATGCCGACGGCTCGCTGGGTGAGAAGAACGCCCTGGGCTGCGGCTCCATCGAGCACAAGATGGGCATCAAGGCCTCGGCCACCTGCGTGATGAACTTCGATGGCGCCACCGGCTACCTGGTCGGCGAAGTGAACAAGGGCCTCAACGCCATGTTCACCATGATGAACTACGAGCGCCTGGGCGTTGGCATCCAGGGCCTGGCACTGGGTGAGCGCAGCTACCAGAGCGCCGTCGAGTATGCGCGCGAGCGCATCCAGAGCCGTGCCCCGACCGGCCCGCAGGCAAAAGACAAAGCAGCCGACCCGATCATCGTGCACCCGGACGTGCGTCGCATGCTGCTGACCATGAAGGCGCTGAACGAGGGCGGCCGTGCCTTCTCCAGCTACGTCGCCATGCAGCTGGACACCGCCAAGTACAGCGAGGACAAGGACACCGCCAGGCGCGCCGACGAACTGGTCGCCCTGCTGACCCCGGTGGCCAAGGCCTTCCTCACCGACATGGCGCTGGAAACCACCGTGCATGGCCAGCAGATCTTCGGCGGCCATGGCTTCATCCGTGAGTGGGGCCAGGAGCAGCTGGTGCGCGACTGCCGCATCACCCAGATCTACGAAGGCACCAACGGCATCCAGTCGCTGGACCTGATGGGGCGCAAGATCGTGGGCAGCGGTGGCAGCTTCTACAAGCACCTGTCCGACGAGATCAAGGCGTTCGTCGCCGCGGCCGATGCCGGCCTCGCCGAGTTTACCCAGCCGCTGACCGCGGCGGTGCAGAACCTCGATGAGCTGACCGCCTGGGTCCTGGATCGTGCCAAGAGCAACCCCAACGAAATCGGCGCGGCGTCGGTGGAGTACCTGCATGTGTTCGGCTACACCGCCTACGCCTACATGTGGGCGTTGATGGCGCGCGCGGCGCTGGGCAAGGAAGCTCAGGACGAGTTCTACGCCAGCAAGCTGGGCACGGCGCGCTTCTACTTCGCCCGCCTGTTGCCGCGCGTTCACTCCTTGAGCGCCTCGGTCAAGGCTGGCAGCGAATCGCTGTACCTGCTGGATGCCGCGCAGTTCTGAGTCCTGCTGCGTGGTGGATGAGCCCCGGCCCCTGTGCCGGGGTTTTTCATTTCAGCGGCAGCGCGCCTTCAGCCTGCCCAGGTATAGCAGGGCAGGGCGCTGCGACTGCAGGTGCAGCGGCCCCGGCTCGTTCTCCACGAGCAGGCCGTTGCCCGCCGCGATGTCATGCAGCACGCCGCCTGCATCGACCCTGACGGCAGTCTGCGCCGCGTTCCACAACAGCAGTACCTCGGCATCGTTCTCCACGAGCTGTTCACCTTGCAGCCTCAGCGCCTGCAGGTCATGCGTCCAGGCGCCGCGTCGCGTCATCAGGTTGAGGTCGGTGATGGGGCCGTCCTGCAGCTGCGCGCTGATCGCCTCCTCACCGCCGAATACCGCGATGGTGCCGTCGCCCGACAGCGTCTCGCGCCGGCCGTTTTCCCGCTGCAGGTGCAAGCCCTTGCCGGCCAGCACGACCAGGCTGCGATCGATGCCAGGGAAGCGGGAGAAGGCACCGCTGGAGGCGACGCTCGCGCTGCTGATGCGCCAGTCGAAGTCGTCCAGGCTGGCACCTGCCGGGCAGATGGCCAGTTCCAGCGTCGAGCCGCCGCCGTTCTTCCAGGACATGGCGATGGCGCTGCTGGGGTCGAGCAGGGTGTAGGGCATGGTCTTCTCTAATGTATATACATATTGGGGTGGGTCGCCGGCATGGCGACCGCCCGCCTCGTCATTCCCCGCGTGTCGCGGAGGTGGCTGCAATCATAACGTATCACTGCAACGTTCAAGCGACAGGCGGATGATCTTGGCATGCGTCGCCGGCTTGACGTCGATTCGATTCGTTTCTATTGTATATACAAATAAAGCGCAAAGAGCACCAGGCCGATGCATTCCAATTCGAAACAGCTGTGGCGCGACGTTCAGGTCTTCGATGGCCAGGCGCTGCTGGACGAGGCGATGACCGTGCGCGTCGACGACGGTCGCGTGGCCGGCATGTGGCCGTCGCGGGCGTTCGCCGAAGCGGACGCCCAGGGCGCCGTCGAAGCGGGGCAGGGTGGGGTGATGACGCCGGGCCTGATCGACTGTCACACGCACCTGGTCTACGCCGGCGACCGCGCCGGTGAATTCGAGCAGCGCCTGGAAGGGGTCAGCTACGCCGAGATCGCCAAGGCCGGCGGCGGCATCCTCAGCACCGTGCGCGCGACTCGCGAAGCCAGCGAGGAGGCGCTGCTCGCCGCCAGCCTGCCGCGTCTCGACGCGCTGCTCGCCGATGGCGTGACCACCGTGGAGATCAAGTCCGGTTACGGCCTGACCCTGAGCGACGAACTGAAGATGCTGCGTGTCGCCCGTCGTCTCGGCGAGCTGCGCCCGGTGCGCGTCACCACCACGTTGCTGGGTGCCCATGCGCTGCCTCCGGAATACGCCGGACGCGCCGATGATTACGTGAGCCTGGTCTGCGACGAGATGATCCCGGCCGCCGCTGGCGAAGGGCTGGCCGACGCGGTGGATGTGTTCTGCGAAGGCATCGGTTTTTCCCCGGCGCAGTGCGAGCGCATCTACCAGGCCGCCCAGGCGCACGGCCTGGCGATCAAGGCGCATGCCGAGCAGCTGTCCAACCTCGGTGGCAGCGCCCTGGCCGCGCGCTACGGCGCGTTGTCGGCCGACCATATCGAATACCTCGACGAGGCCGGCGTGCGAGCCATGGCCGAGGCCGGCACCGTTGCCGTGCTGCTGCCCGGCGCCTTCCACGTGTTGCGCGAAACCCAGTTACCGCCCATCGACCTGCTGCGCCAGTACCAGGTGCCGATGGCCGTGGCCAGCGACGCCAACCCCGGCACCTCGCCGATCTGCATGCCGAGCCTGATGGCCAACCTGGCCTGCACCCTGTTCCGCCTGACCCCGCGCGAAGCCCTGGCCGGCATGACCGCCCATGCTGCCCGCGCCCTCGGCCAGCCCGAGCTGGGACGGATCGCCGTCGGCGCAGCGGCGGACCTGTGCCTGTGGGACATCCAGCACCCGGCCGAGCTGGCCTACGCGGTGCAGAGCGGGCGCTTGCGCCAGCGCATTTTCAACGGAGTCATCACCCATGCTCGCTGATCGTTTCTCCCTCGACGCCTGGACCGGCCGTATCGACCCCGAGCCGGACAGCCCGCGCTGGCACCAGCGCATCCAGCCGCTGGCCGAGGCCCGCGAGCCAGGCTTGGCCCTGCTCGGCTTCGCCTGCGACGAGGGCGTGCGACGCAACCATGGCCGTGTCGGCGCCGCCGGCGGGCCGCTGGCCCTGCGCAAGGCACTGGCCAACCTGGCCTGGCACCGTGAAGCACCGGCCTTCGACGCCGGCGACGTGATCTGCGAGGACGGCGACCTGGCCGCCGCCCAGGCGCGTCTGGCGCGTGGCGTCTGTGCGCTGCTGGAGGCCGGGCACCTGCCGCTGGTGCTCGGTGGCGGCCATGAGGTGGCCTTCGGCAGTTGGTCCGGCCTGGCCGAGCATTTCGCCGGACGGAAGACGGCGCCGAAGATCGGCATCGTCAACTTCGACGCGCATTTCGACCTGCGCGATCCGGCTCACGTGCAGTCCTCGGGTACGCCCTTCGCGCAGATCGCCGAGCAGTGCCAGGCCCGTGGCTGGCCGTTCCACTACGCCTGCCTGGGCGTCAGCCGAGCCAGCAATACCCGCGCGCTGTTCTCCCGCGCTGCCGAGCTGAACGTGCTGGTGCGCGAGGACCACGAGATGCGCGAGGCCGGCCTGGCCGCCATCGCGGCTGAGCTGGAGGCCTTCCTCGCCGACTGCGACGCCTTGTACCTGACCATCGATATCGACGTGCTGCCCGCCTGCGAGGCGCCGGGCGTCAGCGCACCGGCCGCGCGCGGGGTACCGCTGGCGCTGCTCGAGCCGCTGCTCGAAGGCCTCAAGCGCAGCGGCAAGCTGCGTCTGGTGGATTTCGCCGAGCTTAACCCGAACCACGACATCGACAACCGCACCGCCAAGGCGGCGGCGCGCCTGATTCACCTGCTCAGTCTCTGAGCAGGCGCCAACCCGACGCTTTCTCGCACAACAACAACTACGAGGAACCTCCCATGTACGTCATCGCCCGCCGCAGCGGCCAGGAGCCGCGCCATGTCTGAACCCCTGTCACTGAGCGGCAGCGTGTCGCGCCCGCGTGCCCTGGCGCGCCTGTTGGGTTACAGCCTGATCGGCCTGCTGCTGTTCTTCGTACCGTTCGACATCGGCGGGCGCTCGACCATCCTCCTCGACCACGCCGCCAGCGCCCTGCAACTGCACGCGCGTCCGCTGGTGATCGGCCTGGCCCTGCTGTTCATGCTCTACGGCGCGCTGGCGCCCTGGCTCGACGGCAGCTGGCGCAGGAGCCTGACCCACACCGCGTTCAGCGTCCTCAAGGTATTCGGCCTGCTGATCGGACTGGCCTACCTGCTGCAGCTCGGGCCGCAGGCGCTGTACCAGCCGGGCATGCTGCCGTTTCTGTTCGACAAGCTGGTGCTCAGCCTGGCGCTGATCGTGCCGCTGGGTTCGCTGGCCCTGGTGTTCCTCATCGGCTTCGGCCTGCTCGAGCTGATCGGCGTGCTGATGCAACCGGTGATGCGGCCGATCTGGCGGACACCCGGCAAGTCGGCCATCGATGCCGTGGCGTCGTTCGTCGGCAGCTACTCGGTGGGCCTGCTGATCACCGACCGCATGTACCAGCAGGGGCACTACAGCGTGCGTGAGGCGGCGATCATCGCCACCGGCTTCTCCACCGTGTCCGCACCGTTCATGGTGATCATCGCCAAGACCCTTGGCCTGATGGGGCAGTGGAACCTGTATTTCTGGGGAGCCATGGCCGTGACCTTCAGCGTGACTGCGGTCAGCGCGCGCATCTACCCACTCTCGCGGCTGCCGTCCGAGGCCATCCCCGAGGCGCAGCTGCAGGCCGGAGAAAGCCGCCTGGGCAGCGCCTGGCGGGCCGGCCTGGAGCAGGCGGGCAGCGCGCCATCGTTGCGCTGCGCGCTGCGCGAGACTTTCGTCGACGGCCTGCGCATGACCGCCGCGATCCTGCCGAGCATTCTCGCCGTCGGCCTGCTCGGGCTGCTCGCGGCCAAGTACACGCCGCTGTTCGATGCCCTCGGCGTACTGCTCTACCCGCTGACCTGGCTGTTCGGTCTGGACGAGCCGATGCAGGTGGCCCGCGCCCTGTCCTCCGGCCTCGCGGAAATGTTCCTGCCGGCGATGCTGCTCAAGGACGCCGATGTGCTGGTCAAGTTCGTCACCGCCATCGTCTCGGTGAGCAGCGTGCTGTTCCTCTCCGCCTCGATTCCCTGCGTGTTGGCCACGCGGATTCCCCTGAGCCTGGGGCAACTGCTGCTGATCTGGCTGCAGCGCACCCTGCTCAGCCTGCTGTTCGCCATCCCCCTGGCGTACCTCGCACAATTTCTGGGCTGGCTCTGACCGCCCGTGACTAACCCGTTCTCCCCAGGAGCCGCAACATGACCAAGTTCCGCGACACCGAAATCCGCGCTCCGCGCGGTACCCAGCTGAATGCCAAGAGCTGGCTGACCGAAGCGCCGCTGCGCATGCTGATGAACAACCTCGACCCGGACGTGGCCGAGAATCCCAAGGAGCTGGTGGTGTACGGCGGCATCGGCCGTGCCGCGCGCAACTGGGAATGCTTCGACAAGATCGTCGAAACCCTGAAGGAGCTGAACGACGACGAAACCCTGCTGGTGCAGTCGGGCAAGCCGGTCGGCGTGTTCCGCACCCACAAGGACGCGCCGCGCGTGCTGATCGCCAACTCCAACCTGGTGCCGCACTGGGCCACCTGGGAACACTTCAACGAGCTGGATGCCAAGGGCCTGGCAATGTACGGCCAGATGACCGCCGGCAGCTGGATCTACATCGGCAGCCAGGGCATCGTCCAGGGCACCTTCGAGACCTTCGTCGAGGCCGGTCGCCAGCACTACGACGGCAACCTCAAGGGCCGCTGGGTACTCACCGCCGGTCTCGGTGGCATGGGCGGCGCCCAGCCGCTGGCCGCGACCCTGGCCGGTGCCTGCTCGCTGAACATCGAGTGCCAGCAGTCGAGCATCGACTTCCGCCTGCGCAGCCGCTACGTCGACGAGCAGGCCAGCGATCTCGATGACGCCCTGGCGCGCATCGCCCAGTACACGGCCGAAGGCAAGGCCATCTCCGTCGCGCTGCTGGGCAACGCCGCCGAGATCCTGCCGGAGCTGGTCAAGCGTGGCGTGCGCCCGGACATGGTCACCGACCAGACCAGCGCCCACGATCCGCTCAATGGCTACCTGCCGATCGGCTGGACCTGGGAGCAGTACAAGGACCGCGCCGCCACCGACCCGGCCGCAGTGGTCAAGGCGGCCAAGCAGTCGATGGCCGTGCACGTGCAGGCCATGCTCGACTTCCAGAAGATGGGCGTGCCGACCTTCGACTACGGCAACAACATCCGCCAGATGGCCAAGGAAGAGGGCGTGGCCAACGCCTTCGACTTCCCGGGCTTCGTGCCGGCCTACATCCGTCCGCTGTTCTGCCGTGGTGTCGGTCCGTTCCGCTGGGCGGCGCTGTCCGGCAACCCCGAGGACATCTACAAGACCGACGCCAAGGTCAAGGAGCTGATCCCGGACGACGAGCACCTGCACCGCTGGCTGGACATGGCCCGCGAGCGCATCAGCTTCCAGGGCCTGCCGGCGCGCATCTGCTGGGTCGGCCTGGGCCTGCGTGCCAAGCTCGGCCTGGCGTTCAACGAAATGGTCCGCAGTGGCGAGCTGTCCGCGCCGGTGGTGATCGGCCGCGACCACCTCGACTCCGGTTCGGTGGCCAGCCCCAACCGCGAGACCGAGGCGATGGCCGATGGCTCCGATGCCGTGTCCGACTGGCCGCTGCTCAACGCCCTGCTCAACACCGCCAGCGGTGCCACCTGGGTGTCGCTGCACCATGGTGGCGGCGTGGGCATGGGCTTTTCCCAGCACTCCGGCGTGGTGATCGTCTGTGACGGTACCGACGAGGCCGCCGCCCGTATCGCCCGTGTGCTGACCAACGACCCCGGTACTGGTGTAATGCGTCACGCCGATGCCGGTTACCAGATCGCCATCGATTGTGCCCGCGAGCAGGGTATGAACCTGCCGATGATCGGCAAAGGAGAATGAACGTGACTGCCCTGAACCTGAATCCTGGCCAGCTGACCCTGGCCGACCTGCGCACCGTCTACCAGGCTCCGGTGCGCCTGACCCTGGACCCGAGCGCCCATCAGGCGATCGACGCCAGCGTCGCGTGCGTCGAAAGCATCATCGCCGAGGGCCGCACCGCCTATGGCATCAACACCGGCTTCGGTCTGCTGGCCTCGACCCGCATCGCCAGCCATGACCTGGAAAAACTGCAGCGCTCGCTGGTGCTGTCGCACGCGGCCGGTATCGGCGAGCCGCTCAGCGACGCCATGGTGCGCCTGATCATGGTGCTGAAGATCAACAGCCTGGCGCGCGGTTTCTCCGGCATCCGGCGCAAGGTGATCGACGCGCTGATCGCCCTGGTCAACGCCGAGGTCTACCCGCACATTCCGCTCAAGGGCTCGGTAGGCGCCTCCGGCGACCTGGCGCCGCTGGCGCACATGTCCCTGGTGCTGCTCGGCGAGAGCCAGGCACGGCACAAGGGCGAGTGGCTGTCGGCCACCGAGGCGCTGGCCGTGGCCGGCCTGGAGCCGATGACCCTGGCCGCCAAGGAGGGCCTGGCCCTGCTCAATGGCACCCAGGTGTCCACCGCCTATGCCCTGCGCGGGCTGTTCGAGGGCGAAGACCTGTACGCCGCTGCCAGCGTCTGCGGCGCGCTCAGCGTCGAGGCACTGCTCGGTTCGCGGTCGCCGTTCGATGCGCGCATTCACGCTGCCCGTGGCCAGCGCGGACAGATCGATGCCGCCGTGGCCTACCGTCACCTGCTCGGCGACAGCAGCGAGATCGGCCGCTCCCACGAGGCCTGCGACAAGGTGCAGGACCCGTATTCGCTGCGCTGCCAGCCGCAGGTCATGGGCGCCTGCCTGACCCAGTTGCGCCAGGCGGCCGAGGTGCTGGGCGTCGAGGCCAACGCGGTATCGGACAACCCGCTGGTGTTCGCCGCCGAAGGCGAAGTCATCTCCGGTGGCAACTTCCACGCCGAGCCGGTGGCCATGGCCGCCGACAACATCGCCCTGGCCATCGCCGAAATCGGCTCGTTGTCCGAGCGTCGCATCTCGCTGATGATGGACAAGCACATGTCGCAGCTGCCGCCGTTCCTGGTGGCCAATGGCGGGGTCAACTCCGGCTTCATGATCGCCCAGGTCACCGCCGCGGCGCTGGCCAGCGACAACAAGGCCCTGGCACACCCGCACAGCGTCGACAGCCTGCCGACCTCGGCCAACCAGGAAGACCATGTGTCGATGGCGCCCGGCGCCGGCAAGCGCCTGTGGGAAATGGCCGCCAACACCCGTGGTGTGCTCGCCGTCGAGTGGCTGGGCGCCTGCCAGGGCCTGGACTTCCGCGAAGGCCTGAAGAGCACCCCGGCGCTGGAGCAAGCGCGGGAAATCCTGCGCGGCGAGGTACCGTACTACGTCGAGGATCGCTTCTTCGCGCCGGACATCGCCGCGGCCAACGAGCTGCTGGCCGAACGCGTGCTGACGCCCCTGCTGCCGGCCGGGATGCTGCCTTCCGTGGGCTGATCCAGGCCCTGTAGGAGCCCGCTCGCAGGCGATCAGGCCCACACGCCTGGCGCCGGCGAGCCGGCTCCTACAGCGAACGGCGGTTGTCGCGTTATCATCCGCGCAGCCGGATTCACCAAGGAGCTTTCGTGACCACCACCCCGCGCTACAAGGCCATCGAGGATTTTCTGCTCGAACGCATTCACGGCGGTGCTTATCCGGTCAATCACCAGATTCCACCGGAAGAGCAGCTGGCCCGCGATTTCTCCGTCAGCCGCATGACCGCCAACAAGGCGATCCAGAATCTGGTGCAGAAGGGCTACCTGGTACGCCAGGCCGGCCTGGGCACCTTCGTCACCGACCGCAAGGCCGAATCGCCGCTGCACGAGGTGATGAACATCGCCAGTGAAGTGCGTGGTCGCGGCCATGCCTATTCCAACCAGGTGCTGCGCTGCGAGGCCATCGCGGCGGACGACGAGGTCGCCTTGCGTCTGGGCGTGCGCCTGGGGGCCGAGGTGTTTCACAGCGTGCTGGTGCACCTGCAGGATGGCCTGCCGATCCAGCTGGAGGATCGCTTCGTCAATCCGCGCTGGGTGCCGGACTACCTGCAGACCGACTTCAGCCAGCGCACGCCCAACGAGGTGCTGGTGGCGAGCAGCCCGATGTCCGATGTCGAGCATGTGGTCGAGGCCGTGCTGGTGGATGCGCGTACCGCCGAGCAGTTGCAGATCGACCCCGCCATGCCCTGCCTGAGCGTGATCCGGCGGACCTGGTCGGGTGACCATCTGATCAGCTATGCGCGCCTGATCCATCCGGGCGAGCGCTACAAGCTGCGTTCGCTGCACAAGCGCAGAAGCTAGGCGCCGGGCGAGGCGATCCGCAGCCGTCCTGTCGCGCTCAGGGCGCTTGCCACTGCGTCGGCTCAGTCGCCGATCAACTGATCCACCAGGTCCGGGTCGTCGATGAAGCGATTGCGCGTGCCTTGCAGCACCTCGATCCTGTCGTTGCGCGCCCTCTCGTCGGCATCGGGCGGGTCCAGGCGGTGCCAGGCCTTGAACATCGGTATCAGACCGACGATGGGCAGGTCGTATTCCACGTGCATGTAGAAGATCGCCCGGGCGATATTGCCCTTGGCTTCGTCGCGCGGCTCGACCAGCTGGAAGCTGTTCTTCATGTCGCAGCCGATATCGGCGAACTTGCTCGATACATCGTCACCCAGCTCGCCGAACTGCGCATTGCGTCTGACCAGCTCCACCCGGGTCAGGGCCGGGTAGTGGTTGTGCAGGTCGGCAGCGATGTAGGGATAGCGCGGGTTCATGATCGTGCATTGACGATCGGTCACGCAGCGCATGGCGCTCTTGAGCTGCTTGCTGCTGTAGATCGGGCTGGCGGTGAGTGCGCCGCCGCCACTCTCGAACGCCTTGCCGCAATACAGCGTGGTACCGCCATTGCCATAGAGGCTCTGCCAGAACGCCTGGTCGATGGCTTGCTTGACGTTGCCCAACTGACTTTGCCCGCTGCCCAGAGCGGAAACGCTGACACAGGTTGCCAGGCAACCCAGAAACAGGATGACCGTACGCATGCTTTGGCTGCCATTGTCGGGGGAGTTTTCTTGTAGGACAAAGTGAAGTCTAGCAAGACGTGCGTCACAAAAGCACGAGGCATTGCGCCAGCACTTGCAAGGTGCGCAACGGACCCTGAGGCGCGTGGCAACGGGCGCCGCAGCGTGGCCTCAACTGCGGGGTGAAAGCGTGTAAGTCATGGCTTACATGATGTCCCGATTATCACCACTGTCGGCGTTTCAGGTACGGGCGTACTCTTCTTTCCATGGATTCAGCGCAGGAAGCGCACAAACGAACAGGGACACACTGGACAGCCACCAGGACGGTGAGCAGATCAAGGATGTCAGGACAACAGTCTGCAAGGCCCCGCAATCGCGGGGTTTTCTTTTTTCCGGCTTTCGAATTTCCGCAACGGCAATCGTTGCGCGCTGACGCAGCGACGGCGCCGTCGCGTGGCGCTCACGCCGCCTGCCGCTCGGCCTGCAATTGCTCGAACCAGTCCAGCGTCTCGTCCCACAGGCGCTGCGCGGCCGGACGGAAGTAGCCCATGTGACCGACGTTGCCCAGCCCCTCGGCCTGGGAATCGAGCGTGCGCGCCTGGTACGGCGCATTGACGTAGGCGGCCATGAAGGCGTCGCGCGAGGCCGGTGGCGCCCACAGGTCATCGAGCGTATTGAGCGCCGTCACGGGGGTGACGACCTGGGCGAAGCGTTCGGCCAGGCCCGGCATCTGCGGGTCGTCGAAGAAATAGCGCGGGTAGCGGCACCAGCGTTTCCACTGCCGGTAGACGCCCATTGGCAGGTCTTCACCCATGCCCAGCTTGCTCCAGGCCAGGTAGCCCTTGTAGCGCGTCATCAGCGGGCCGATCAGCCGCCACATGGCCAGTACACGCACCTGCTCGGCCCTGGGCATCCAGCCATGCCAGCCGGCGCCGGTGCCGAAGGTGTAGAAGCCGGCGACCTGATCATGGTTGGGCAGCAGGCCGAAGGCGTGCCCGCCGAACGAGTGGCCGATCATGTACAGCGGCCGTTCGGCATGCCGGTGCTGGTCGACTGCTGCGGCCAGGTCGAGGTGCGCCCAGTCCAGATAATCCATTTCGAAACCGCGCAGGGTGGCGGGCCTGGATTGGCCGACGCCACGGTAGTCCAGGGTCAGGGTATTGAAGCCGCGGCGCGCGGCATGCTCGGCGAAGCGCCGGTAAAAACCCTGCGGCACGCCGGTGGCACCGGCGATCAGCAGTTGCGCGTGCGGCTGTTCGGCGTGGTAGCGCGTCGCCGTCAACGGGTAGTCGTCGAGGGCGAGCAGGGACAGGGTTTCACTGCGAATGGATGCGGTCATGCTGGCTGGCCTCCGTGTGCTGCTGGCGGGTCAGGTGGAGCAGGGTGGTAGCGGCCTGTTTCAGTGGCTCGCTGCTGTCGGCGGCGCGTGCTTGCAGCAGGCCGCCTTCGTAGAGTGCGACGAACAGGGCGGAGAGCCCCTCCGGTTGCGGGTAGCCGTGGCGTTGCAACTGCTGCTGCAGGGCTTGGCGAATGGCGCTGAAGGCGTTGGCCAGAGCTGCACGAATCTCGCTGTCGGCCGGGCCGCTTTCCAGGGCCACGGCGGCCAGCGGGCAGCCACTCTCGAAAGCGCTGCCCTGCAACTGATCGAGGGCGCCGTGCAGCCAGGTGGCCAGGGCATCGAGCGGGTCGGGCTGGCGCTCGAAGAGCGTGGCGAAGGCCTTCTCCGCGCGCTGGCCGGCGCGTTCGATGGCGGCGACCGCCAGTTCGCTCTTGCCGCCCGGAAAGTGGTGGTAGAGGCTGCCCTTGGGAGCGCCGGCGCTGGCCAGCAGTTCGCTCAGGCCGACACCATGCAGGCCCTTGCGCTGCAGGGCGTCGATCATGGCGTCGATCAGCTTGTCACGTGTGCTCTTGTTCATGGCTGAATTATGTAGACCGGTCGGTCTAGTTGCGAGTGTCATTCAGGCCGTGGGTGAAGGCATATCGGCAATCACCCATGGGTCAGGGTGTTTCCCAGGCGCCGTCCAGTGCGCTGCGCAGCAGGTCGATCATCGCCTGCTGGCGCTGCGCGTCGCGGTAGACCAGGCCCACCTGCAGGGGAATGCGCGGCTCGCTGAGGGGCTTCCAGAGCAGCCCGTGATGGGCGTGCATCTGCCGCGCGCGACCTGGCAGCACGCTGGCCAGCGTGGTGTGCGGCAGGCTGTCGAGGATGCCGTTCATATGGTTCAGCTCGGCCTGCACCTGGGGACGGCGACCGAGCAGGGCGAGCTGTTCCTGCCAGATCTGGCGTACGCGAAACTCTTCACCGAGCAGCAGCATCGGCAGTTCCGCCGCCTGGCTCAGCGAAACCTTGCGGAAGTCGCGCAGCGGATGATCGTCCTGCACCACCAGCTGCAGTTCGTCCTCGTACAGCGCCAGGCTGTGCAGGCCCGGCTGGCGCGGCGGCAGGAAGCCGATACCGATGTCCAGACCGCCGCTGAGCAGGCGCCGCTCGATGTCCACCCCGGACAGCTCGAAGAGCTTCACCACCAGCTGTGGCTGCGCCTGCTGCAGGCGCTCCAGCAGCAGCGGCACCAGGCTGGCATTGACCGTCTGCAACACGCCGATGGACAGGCTGCGCGGCCCCGGCCCACGAAAGCTGCGCAGCGCCTCGCGGGCCCGCTCCATGCCGTCCAGCAGCGGCACCGCGTGGTTGTACAGCGTATGCGCGGCGAGCGTCGGCAGCAGGCGCCGGCCATTGCGCTGGAACAGGCCGACATCCAGATCGCCCTCCAACTGGCGGATCTGCTGCGACAGCGCCGGTTGAGAAATGCTCAGGCGCTCGGCGGCACGGCCGACGTGACCTTCCTCATAGAGCGCGACGAAATAGCGGAGTTGGCGAAAATCCATAAGTTCTGATTATGAATCAAGCAGGGAAATCGAAATGTCAAAATGGCCCGATGCTCCCTAGTCTAGCCGCATGATCAACAGCCGATAAGGCCGGAGCGGTCGGTGAAGCAGGTCGAGATCCTGGGTGTATTCATAGGTAAAGCCGAAGATATTGGCGGTGGTCTCAGTGCCGCGCGCTGCAAGCAGCGGGCTGAGCACCGTCTGTGGCTGTGGCCCCAGGGGCTGGGTCAGGACGAACAGGGCGACGCACGCTTCCATGGCGGGCCGGAGCGCGCCTTGCACCACTTGCCGAGCGAGCACTATGCCTACTGGCGCTCGCATCACCCCGAGCTGCAGTGGCCGCTGTCGAGTTTCGGGGAAAACCTTTCCAGCCGTGGGCTGAGCGAGGAGCAGGTGTGTATCGGCGATATCTTCCGCTGGGGGGACGTGCTGTTGCAGGTGAGCCAGCCGCGTTCGCCCTGCTATCGCCTCAACCGCCCGGGAGCCAACCCGGAACTGGCCAGGGCGGTACAGGACAGTGGCCGCTGCGGCTGGTTCTACCGCGTGCTCAGGCCAGGGTTCGTCAGTGCCGAGATGCCCTTCGAACTGGTCCAGCGCAGCTACCCGAGCCTCAGCGTGGCGCAGGCGCTGCAGCATTTCTACCACTTCCCCATGGAGCGCGCCGGCCTGCAGCAGCTGCAGCTGTGCCCGGCGCTCTCCGCACGCTGGCGCGAGATCGCGGCGCAGCGCCTGCGCAGCGGGCGCCTGGAGGACTGGTCGGCACGCCTGCAGGGTGTGCCGCTGGAGGGTGTGGTGGCCGAGGGGGGACGTCGTTATGCGTGACAGCATGGCGCGCCTGCAGTTGATGGGTGAACGTGCCGCGCCGGTGTTCGTGCGCGGCCAGGGTTCCTGGCTGTGGGATGCCGAAGGCAGGGCCTATCTGGATTTCGAGCAGGGCATGGGCGGCAACAGCCTGGGGCACAGCCCGACGTTGCTGCTCGATGCACTGCGGCGGCAGGCCGAGTTGCTGGTCAGCCCCGGTCGCCAGTACTGCAGCCGTGGTCAGCTCAAGCTGGCGGCGCGCCTGTGCGAGGCGACCGGCAGCGAACGCGTGGCGTTCTGCAGCGGCCCGGTCGAAGCCAACGGGCTGGCGGTGCGCCTGGCACTGCAATGGGCGGCGGAACAGAACCCCGCCGCCGACACCCTGGTAGTGCTCGACGGCAGCCACGTCGAGCTGCCTGCGCAACTCGGGGCGACGCGTGTGCTGCGCGTCCCCTTCAATGACCTCGAGGCCCTGGCGGCGGTGGTCGACCTGCGCTGCGCCGCGGTGCTGATCGAGCCGCTGCAGCTCGCCAGGGGCGTGGTGCCGGCGACACTGGAATACCTGCAAGGCGCGCAGCGGCTATGCCGCGAGCAGGGCGCCGTACTGATCCTCGATGAAAGCAGCAGTGGTATGGGACGTTGTGGCGCACTGCTGGCCGAGGAGCTGTACGGCGTGCGCGCCGACCTATTCACGCTGGGCAGTGCCCTGGCGGGCGGCCTGCCGCTGGCGGCCGTGCTGGCGCGGGGGCGGATCGCCAACGCGGCTGCCGATGCACTGCCGCAGGCCTGTCCAGGCGAGGCATTGCTGACGGTGGCCGGTGTCGCGGTGCTGGGTGCCGTGCTCGACGGCAGCTTCTTCGCGCAGACACGTGAGGTGGCCGAACACCTGCGCGAGGGGCTGGCCCATCTGGCGCGGCGTCATGCTCATGGGCCGCTGCGGGGGCACGGGCTGATGCTCGGCCTGCCATTGATCGGACAGCGTGCGCGCGTCGTGCAGCGGGCGGCCCGGGAGCAGGGGCTGCTGCTGGGGATGGCGGGCGACGAGTGCCTGCGCCTGTCGCCGGCGCTGACGGTGAGCCATGGCAATGTCGAGGAAATGCTCCGGCGTCTGGGCCGGGCATTGCGACGAGTCGAACAGCGCTGTGAGGAGGTCGCCTGATGCGTATCGCGCTGCTGCAACACACGCCCAGTGCCGGCCCTGCGGCGCTGGACCGCTGGCTGGACGGGCACCAGGTCAGCTGGCACCGGCTGTACGCTGGCGCCCCGCTGCCGGGGCTGGATGAGTTCGACCTGCTGATGCTGCTCGACGGTGCGCTGAGCGTGCACGACGAGCGCCATCACCTGTGGATGTCCGCCGAGAAGCGCCTGATCCACCGTGCCTTGCTGGCGCGCAAGCGGGTCTTCGGCAGCGGCTTGGGTGCCCTGTTGTTGGCCGAAGCGCTGGGCGCACGTATCCAGCATGCCGATACGGACGTGCAGGTCGGCTGGTGGCAGCTGGAGAAATGTGCGTCGTCACGCCAGTCACCGCTCGGGCGCATGCTGCCGCCGCGTTTGCTGGCGCTGCACTGGCAGCGCGAGACCTGCAGCCTGCCGCACGGCGCCATCGCCTTGTACGGCTCGCCCGTCGCCGAGCTGCAGGGCTTCGTCTGGCAGGAGCGGGCCATCGGTTTGCTGTGTCAGCTGGAGTGCGACGGCGCCAGCCTGGACGAGCGCCTGCAGCAGGACGCAGCCGAACCGGGGCGCTCCAGTACACAGGACATCGCCGCCATTCGTGACGGCGCGCCACACGCCGCCTCGGCCAACGCCACGCTGTTTCGCGTGCTCGATTATCTCTCGGGTGCTCATGCCCACATGACCTGAACACCCTTTTGCGAGTCTGTCGCGACGCCCCGTTCTACCGCCGGGGCGTTTTTCTATCCTTGTCTGCATCTGGCATGCAGCGCTCCAGAAGAACGGCAACTCCTTGCTCATAGTCGCTGGTATCCATCACGCGACTTTGCTTGGGCAGCACATAGGCAATGCCCATCAGCTTTTGCGCCCGAGTGGCCAGGCGATAAAAGCTGGGTGTCTGGTTTAAGTGAACGAGAGAACGTCTGGGGATCACGCTCTGTTGGCCGTTGGGTAACACGATCTTCAGCGTGTCGGGAGTGATGTGCCAGGTATGCACGCCTGACAGCGTGGTACGAGCATGTTCCATCCGTTTGCGCATGCTGGCGCTCAGGGAGGCATGGCTGTGCCGACGGGTACGCTGCTCCCATGGCTGGCTTCTTTTTTGGCAGAAAGCTACCAGGCCTGTGCTGTAGCGCCGCAGGAAGATGAGCGCCAATGGTAATACAAGCACCAGAGCAATGATGCTCTCTACCTTATAGCGGCCATAAAGCAGCCAGGGTGACAGTGCTGCGCCAGTCAGGCTCAGGCCGATGAGCAGCTTGGACAGGTAACGTCCTTGCCAGTCGGCTAGTGCAGTGAAGTCTGTGTCGTTGCGTTTCACTCGAACATCGACGGTCTCGTCGATCAGTGTCTGAACGTCCTCATGGGTTAGTTCAAAATGGATTTCCATATCACGTCATTCGCTGGGTGAAATATGCCTGCCTGGGCCATTCGGGATGATTCAGGCACTGCTCGTTGGCTTTTGCTGCGCAGTGCCTGATTCTGGCTCAAGCGAGCTGCTTGGTCACCCAGGCCGCGTAGGCGTCGATGAACTTCTGCAGGAACGGCTTGATGCCGTCGCTGAGGTTGCCGTTGTCATCGAAGAAGCTGCCGGCGCCACCAAGGTAGGCCTCCGGCTGCTGCAGCACATGGACGTCGAGGAACACCAGGCACTGGCGCAGATGATGGTTGGCGCCGAAGCCGCCAATGGCACCGGGCGAGGCGCTGAGCACGGCGCCGGGCTTGCCGCTGAAACTGCTCTGGCCGTAGGGGCGCGAACCGACATCGATGGCGTTTTTCATCGCACCGGGGATCGAGCGGTTGTACTCGGGGGTGACGAACAGCACCGCGTCGGCTGCCTTCAGCTTGCTGCGAAAAGGCGCGTAGGTAGCGGGTGCGCTGTCGCCATCGGCGTCTTCGTTATACAGCGGCAGGTCGCCGATCTCGACGATCTCCAGGTTCAGCGAGGCGGGTGCCAGGTCGGCCAGGGCCAGGGCCAGTTTGCGGTTGATGGAGGCCTTGCGCAGGCTACCGACCAGCACGGCGACGTTGTAAGTCTTGCTCATGTGTACTCCAGAAGGCGTGGTGAGGAAGGAATCACCACTATAGACCCCGGATGTTTCAGGCGGTGCCGAGTGCGTGAGGGAGCACTCGCCGTAGTGGCGCAACAGGGCGCCAGCAGCCACCCTCGACGAATGTCAGGCTGGCTGTGTTGCACTCAGCCTCTGATCAGAATCGCTGCCAGCGTTGCAACGACCACGGCGGCCAGTGCCAGAGGGCCGTAGCTGCCGGACTGGCGCGGACGCTTTCGCTCGCCAACAGCGGGTGTTACCTGTTGTTCGACCTTTGCCGCATCAGTCACCAATGGCTGCGCTTGCACGGAATCCGGCGCGGCTTCCAGAACGGGGGCCGTAGTGATTTCTTCTGTTGTCTGCTCAACGCTCGCGGGTAGCAATTCGTTGTCGCGGTAGCTCTCCAGAACATGCAGTTGCTGGTTGGCGTCTCTGGCGAGTATCTCCAGCTTGCAGCCCACCTCTAGGGTGATCATCACGGCCTGGTCTTCGATCTCCTTGCTCGCCAGAAGTCGCTGCCACTCGACGTGCATCGATTCGTGCACCAGTGCGTCCCATATCTGCTCAAGAGCGGGTAGGTCGAGATTGGCTGGCAGCATCAGTCGTTGTGTGCCCGACAGCTTCAGGCAGCGTACGGGGTGCCCATAGGCTGGCTTGTATGTCTTGGGATCGAGCACGTAATTCGCGTCATAGTGCAGGTCGCTGCCGATGACCAGGCGCACCCGCTCCCATTCCTGCTGGCGCTTGGATAGATCGGGCTGCTCGCTTTCGTGTGCTCGTTGGCGAAGCAGGAGCAACAGGAGCGAGAGGAGCTCGTAGGCGATGCCGTAGGCCGGTTGGGTATCATCCAGGCACTCGCCGTCTAGGACGATTTCACAGCGTTCCTGCGGCAGGCCAGCCAGTTCTGCCTGCTTGAGCTGTTCCTGATGGATCTCCAGATGGCTCGGGTACGTCAGGGTCTGACTGTCGGAAAAGGCGGGGGTCAGGGTGATGGTCATACCCGGCAGTAGTGCGCAGATCAGACTCGTGGGCGGCAGATTCGACGCCTGCAGTTTGCTCAGAAGGTTGCCCGCCGCATTGACGGGGTTAAGGCGTTCATGCAATTCCTCGAGCCCGACGCAGCCAGGTTCGTTGGCCGCGATAAGCAGCTTGCCGATGATCAGGCCCGGCGTTACCTGATGCGCCTTTACTTCAGCATCCGGATTTCTTTCGCCCAAATCCAAGCTGCCACCGGAATGCAGTTGCACGTGGGCCCGTAAGCCATAGAGCACTGAATCGATGTCACGTGGATGCTTGATGCGTTCAGGGTGCTGGTCGGCCAGTGCCTGGCGAACGAGATAACCGGCCAGGTTCAGCAGGTTTTCGTTGTCCTCGGGCTGACCGTCGATCTCCAGCGACAGATCGGCCCAGGCCTTGAATGGCAGATCGTCTTCGAGAGGGTTGGTGCAAAATACGAGCGGAGTGGGGGCGGGCAGGCTCATTGGAAACGTTCCTTGTTCATGAGGGAGGCGCAACCATGCCAGTGGGCAGTCGAGCATGCAATCGCGACGTCTCAACAGCGTGACTCGGGTTGCCAATGGCGATCGCCCAGTGAGCTCCGGGCAAAAAAACGGGCCCGTTCAGGCCCGCAAGTTCACGCTCAAAGAGTGCCCAGTGAGTGGGCCAGCCCGAGGGGCTCGGGCCTGAACAGTCGTGCATCCATCAGCCTGGGCTGGTTCACGATGGGGGTGAAGTCCATGCGCGCGAGGATGTCGCGATCGATGTCCACGCCCGGTGCCACCTCGATCAGTTCCAGGCCCGCACGGGTCAGGCGCAGCACGCAGCGCTCGGTGACGTAGAGCACCGGCTGGCCACGTTCGGCAGCCAGCTGGCCGGCGAAGGTGCGGTGTTCCACTTCGCCGACGAACTTGCGCACGTCGCCATCCTCGACGATGCGCAGCTGGCCATCCTCGATGCGGATGTCCTGTTTGCCGGCGCTGAAGGTGCCGACGAACACCACCTGCTTGGCGTTCTGGCTGATGTTGATGAAGCCACCGGCACCGGCCAGGCGCGAACCGAACTTGGACACGTTGAGGTTGCCCGCCGCGTCGGCCTGGGCCAGGCCGAGGAAGGCGATGTCCAGGCCGCCGCCGTCGTAGAAGTCGAACTGGTAGGGCTGGTCGAGCAGCGCGCTGTGGTTGCTGGCGGCGCCGAAGTCCAGGCCCGAGGCCGGCACGCCACCGATCACGCCGGGTTCGGCGGTGAGCGTCAGGCGTTCGATCACACCTTCTTCGGCGGCCACCGCGGCGACACCCTCGGGCATGCCGATGCCGAGATTGACCACCGCCCCGGCCTGCAGCTCCAGCGCCGCACGGCGGGCGATCAGCTTGCGCACGTCCAGCGGCATGGGCGCCAGGCTGTTCACCGGTACCCGGGTTTCTGCGGCGAAGGCCGGGTTGTAGGCGGTGGCGAACGTCTGCTGGTGGTTGGCGGGTTCGGCCACCACCACGCAGTCCACCAGGATGCCGGGAATCTTCACCTGGCGCGGGTTGAGCGAACCACGTTCGACCACGCGCTCGACCTGGGCGATGACCAGGCCACCGCTGTTGCGCGCGGCCATGGCGATGGCCAGGCTCTCGATGGTCAGCGCCTCGCGCTCGAAGCTGAGGTTGCCGTCGGCATCGGCACTGGTGGCGCGGACCACGCCGACATGCACCGGAAAGCTGGGGTAGAACAGGTAGTCCTCGCCGTCGATGGGCATCAGCCGCACCAGGTCGGTGGTGGTGCGCGCGTTGAGCTTGCCGCCACCATGCCGCGGGTCGACGTAGGTGCCCAGGCCAACACGGGACAGCTGCCCCGGCTTGCCGGCGGCGATGTCGCGGAACAGCTGGGAGATCACCCCCTGCGGCAGGTTGTAGGCCTCGATGCGGTTGTCCACGGCCAGCTTCTGCAGCCCCGGCACCAGGCCCCAGTGGCCACCGATCACACGGCGCACCAGGCCCTCGTGGGCCAGGTGGTTGAGGCCGCGACCCTTGCCGTCGCCTTGCCCGGCGGCGTACACCAGGGTCAGGTCGCGTGGCGCCTGCTCGGCGAGAAAGCGCTGCTCCAGGGCGATGGCGATCTGCTCGGCGAAGCCGATGCCGACGAAACCACCGGTGGCCAGGTTGGCGTTGTCCGGGATGCGCGCCACGGCGGCGGCGGCGGTCATGATCTTGCTCATGGCGGGTACTCGAAAAACGATTGAACACATTGCGCTACGGGGAGCTGCCTGCGCCCAGGCGGGGAGGGCTGCGTACCGCTGTACGTCAACCCTCCGTGCCTGAGTGCAGGCTTCACCTGCCTCGTCAGAAACTGCCGAACAGGGTGCCCAGGGTGATCACCACGGCCAGGGCCATCATCGGGAAGGCCACGGTGTTGACGAAGATGAACTTGTACGACTCGCGGTGCGTGAGCTTGCAGATCGCCAGCAGCGAGATCACCGCGCCGTTGTGCGGCAGGGTGTCCATGCAGCCGGAGGCCATGGCGGCGACGCGGTGCAGCAGCTCGGGGCTGATGCCGGCGGCGGTGGCCAGGGTCAGGTATTGCTCGCCGAGGGTCTTCAGCGCGATGGACATGCCGCCGGACGCCGAGCCGGTGATGCCGGCGAGGATGTTCACCGCCACGGCTTCGGAGATCAGTGGGTTGCTCGAGACGCCCAGCACCAGATCACGGATGACGACGAAGCCGGCCAGCGATGCGATCACCGTGCCGTAGCCCACCTCGGCGGCGGTGTTGAGGATCGGCAGCATGGAGCCGAAGGCGCCGTCGTTGACGCTCTTCTTCAGGTCCATCCAGCGCTTCCAGTGCAGGCCGATGAGCAGCACGATGGCCACGCCGAGGGCGACGATGATCGACCAGATGCCGATCAGCGACCTGGCGTCCTGCAGACCGCCGAACTCCGGTTTGGCCAGGTAGCTGGTGTCCACTGCCGGAAGAATCTGCTTGGCCATCAGGAAGTTCAGGCCGATCACCACGAAGATCGGCAGCAGCGCCAGCCAGAAGCCGGGAATGTCGCGGCGCTCCTCGACGACCGGATCGTCACGGTGTTCGCCGTAGCCTTCGCCTGCCGCCATCAGCTTGCGCGACTGTGCGGTGAGCCACCAGGTGCCGAGGCCGAACATGATCAACCCGGCAATCACCCCCAGTCCCGGCGCGGCGAAAGCGTCGGTACCGAAGAAGGGATTGGGGATGGCGTTCTGGATCGCCGGCGTACCGGGCAGCGCGGTCATGGTGAAGGTGAACGAGCCGAGGGCGATGGCACCGGGGATCAGGCGCTTGGGAATGCCCGCTTCACGGAACAGCGCGGCGCCGATCGGGTACACGGCGAAGGCCACCACGAACAGCGACACGCCGCCGTAGGTGAGGATGCCGCAGGCCAGCACAATGGCCAGGATGGCGCGCTCGCTGCCAACCTTGGCGACGATGCCGTGGGCGATGGCGCGCGCCGAACCGGAGTCGTCCATCAACTTGCCGAACAGGGCGCCCAGCAGGAACAACGGGAAGAACTGGATCACGTAGCCGCCCATGGCCTTCATGAACACCTGGGTGTAGGTGGGCAGCAGCAGGCCGATGTCGCCAGCGAACAGCAGTGCCAGCAGGGCCAGGAGCGGGGCGAGGATGAGGACGTTGATGCCGCGATAGGCGAGGTACATCAACAATGCGAGCGACAGCAGAATACCGAGGGTACCCATGGGTGATTCCTTTTGTTGTTGTTCTAGCGGCTGGGCCGTTGTATGAGCGGGCGCGTGTGCGGCAGTGCGCCCTTGACGGCTATAGAGCCAGAGTCGTGCCAGTCTCGGGTGAGACTTTGGTCGATAGGGCGCAAAGGCCTGTGGCTGGGGGATTTCAGGCGGGTGTGGCAGGCAGGGGTGTGGTGGATGTTGGTGAATGAGTGTCCATATTCATGGATTTATTCCAGGTTTATGGACTTTTGCGGGTGGGTATTCCAGAAATCTGGATGCTTGGTGGCGCCGTAGCCCGGATGCAATCCGGGGCCATCGTGGTGCCTGTTCCCCGGATTTCATCCGGGCTACGCACCTGCGGTTGGCAACGATCTCTGTAGGAGCGGCTTCAGCCGCGAAGGGCTGCGAGAGAGCATCGCGGCTGAAGCCGCTCCCACGGTGACTGTGTAGGGCGGGTGCATACGACGAATGCGTAGGGCGGGTGTAACCCGCCAGTTGCCGGTTCTCTGAAGCGCCGTAGCCCGGATGCAATCCGGGACTGTCGTGGCAGCCTGCTCCCCGGATTTCATCCGGGCTACGCACCTGTGGTTCGCAACGATCTCTGTAGGAGCGGCTTCAGCCGCGAAAGATTGCGAGAGAGCATCGCGGCTGAAGCCGCTCCCACGGTG
>NZ_SUKD01000039.1:0-21111 GCF_013357275.1 Pseudomonas sp. BMW13
GCTCGGCGCCATCGAACTGGTGCAGGACAAGGCGACGCGTACCCGTTACCCGGGTGACAAGGCGGTGGGCATGATCTGCCGCGGCCACTGCTTTAATAACGGTCTGATCATGCGCGCCGTGGGCGACACCATGATCATCGCGCCGCCGCTGGTGATCAGCCAGGCGGAAGTGGACGAACTGGTGGAAAAAGCACGCAAGTGCCTGGATCTGACCTGGGAGCAGGTGCGCAATCAGGCGTAAGCCCTGGCGTCCTGGTCGCGGCAGTGCGGGCCGTGGCCGCCACCCGCTCGACAAAACAAGACCCCGCGACCGGTGACGGTCGCGGGGTCTTTTTTCATGCGCAGGCCGGGCAGAAGCAGGCGTTGCTTCAGAGGGCGTCCTGCAGGTGCTTGCGCAAGGCCACCAGGTCATCGCGCAGGTCGCCCAGCTGGTCGATGTTGAGGCCGGAGGCCTTGAGGATGCACGCCGGCAAGGCCTTGGCCTGCTCGTGAAGGGCACGGCCCTTGTCGGTCAGGTACAGCTGCACGACACGCTCATCCTGGCTGCTGCGCTGGCGCTGCAGCAGGCCTTCGCTCTCCAGGCGCTTGAGCAGCGGCGTCAGCGAGCCGGGATCGGTCAGCATGCGCGCGCTGATCTCGCTGACGGTAATGCCCTCGTTCTCCCACAGCACCAGCATTGCCAGATACTGCGGGTAGGTAAGACCGAGTGCCTGCAGCAATGGCTTGTAGGTCTTGGTCATCATCAGCGAGGTGGAATAGAGGGCGAAGCACAGCTGGTTGTCCAGCATCAGCTCGGCGCAGGGTTCCACTTGGAAGGTCATGGCGTTGGCCTGTGCAAGGGTGGTGGGCAGTGTCGGCGCAAGCGCTGCGGAGCGATCCGCAGCGCTGCAATCAGCCGCAGGAAACGCGGGTGATCACGCGTTGGTCATCGACGTTGAGGTTGAGGCGCTGTCTATTGTATTCCAGGGTCACCACGCTGCCGGGTGTCAGTATGCGCGCGGTACTGGCGCCCGCCTGCTGGCGTGCCTGCTCCAGCAGCTCGGGGGTCGCGGTCTCGCCCTTCAGGTGCTCCACCGCCGAGGAGGTGCAGCCCTGACTGGGGTCGGCAGGGGTGACTGCCGGTTGGGATTTTTCCGCGGTGTTGCTGCAGCCGGCTGCGAGCAGGGCAGTGACAATGATCAGGCTGAAACGAGTCTTGAGGTTCAACGCGTTGGGCTCCTTTTCCATGGGGGTAGCGGTCATTGCGCGCCTTCTAGGCGCGCCAGACGTTCTTCCAGCGCAGCGATGCGCGCTTCCAGTTCGACCAGGCGATCTTCGTTAGGTGCCGCGGCCTCGCTGCGGCCACTCGGGCGGCTGGCCAGCAGGCTTTCGAGGTCCGCCGGTTCACCCAGCAGATGCATGTAGCGGTCCTCGCGCTGGCCCGTCTGGCGCGGTAGCAGCAGGGCCAGACCGCGACCGATCAGGCGTTCCAGCTGGTGCTGGATTTCGGCCACGTCATCGAAGTCGTACATGCGGTTGCTGCGGGTCAGCAGTTCGTTGAGCGTCTGTGGTCCGCGCAGCATGAGCAGGCCGAGCAGCACCGTCTGCGGCTTGACCAGTTCCAGTTGCTTGTCGCAGCGCTGTTCCCAGCGGTCCGCCCGGCTGCCCATCTGCAGGTGCACCAGTTGCCGGCCTTCCAGGCTGCGCAGGTAGCGCCCGACTTCGCCGGATTCTAGGTTCATCAGCGGTTCACGGCTGGTCTTCTGGTTGCAGGCCAGTTGCACGGCATTGAGCGTCAGCGGATAGCTTTCCGGGGTGGTCAGCTGCTTCTCGATCAGGCAGCCGAGGATGCGGACCTCGATCGCATGCAGGGGGCTTTCGCCAACCAGCGGGGAAGGGGTGTGGGACATGGTGCGGTCCTGGCAGGGATGTTACGTCTAGGTTAACGGCATACGTGCTCAGCCGACAGGCTTCAATGTGTGTTCGAGCATGTCCAGGCTGGCATCCAGCACCTGCTGGCGCGTGTCCTGACTGGCCAGCATGCGTGCCAGCAGCAGGCTGCCCAGGCATTGCGCGAGGGTCGTCCAGGCCAGCTGCCGGTCGCCGATGATCTCGGCCCAGGTTTCCTGCAGTTGCAGAATCTGCTGCTCGGTGCGCTGCCGGACGCGCTCGTCGGCACGCGCGATCTCGGCGCCCAGGCTTGGCAACACGCAGCCTTTGTCGGGCTGCTCGACATGCGCCAGGCTGAGGTAGGCCGCCAGGCAGCGCTGCAGCTTGTCACGCCCGGCAGCGCCCGGCTCGCCACCCAGGCGCTGCAGGCTGATACGCAGCTCGCGCTCGATCAGTTCGGCGAACAGCTCGTCCTTGCTCGGGAAGTGGCTGTAGAACGCCGCGCCGGTCAGGCCTATGGTTTTCATCAGCGCATCCACGCCGGTCACGGCAAAGCCCTGCTGCTTGGCGATGGCGCCGCTGCTGGCGAGCAGACGTTCGCGGGTTTCGGCCTTGTGTTCGGCGGAATAACGCATGAGAGGCTCCGTGGATGAGGGTGGCTTGACCTGTCCGGGAGCATAGCATAACGTTCGTTCAGCTAACGATCGTTAGTTAAAAGGAGGAAGCCATGAACGAGAACAAGAAAGTCGCTTTGATCATCGGCGCCGGTGATGCCACCGGTGGCGCCATTGCCCGGCGTTTCGCCCGCGAAGGCTATGTGGCCTGCGTCACCCGGCGTAGCCTGGACAAGTTACAGCCGTTGCTGGAGCAGATCCGTAACGAGGGCGGCGAAGCCCATGGCTTTGCTTCCGATGCGCGGCGTGAAGAACAGGTGGCCGAACTGGTCGAGCACATCGAGCGGGATATCGGCCCCATCGAGGTGATGGTCTTCAACATCGGCGCCAACGTGCCCTGCAGCATTCTCGATGAAACCGCACGCAAGTATTTCAAGATCTGGGAAATGGCCTGCTTCGCCGGCTTCCTCACCAGCCAGGCGGTGGCCAGGCGCATGGTCGGGCGTGGTCGCGGCACCATCCTCTTCACCGGGGCGACCGCAGGCCTGCGTGGCGCCGCCGGTTTCGCCGCCTTCGCCGGGGCCAAGCACGGTATTCGCGCCCTGGCGCAGAGCATGGCGCGCGAGCTGGGGCCGTTGAACGTCCACGTGGCCCATGTGGTGGTGGACGGGGCGATCGACACGGCCTTCATTCGTGACAGCTTCCCCGAGCTGTATGCCAGGAAGGATCAGGATGGCATCCTCGACCCCGAGCACATCGCCGACAGCTACTGGTTCCTGCACGCCCAGCCTCGCGATGCCTGGACGTTCGAGCTGGACCTGCGGCCGTGGATGGAGCGCTGGTAACCTGTGCAAGCCGATAACCACAACAACGAGCGAGTGAAGCTGATGAGCAAGACGGTGGAGTTCTTCTTCGATCTGGGCAGCCCGGCCTCCTACCTGGCCCATACCCAGCTACCGGCGCTGTGCCGCGACTGTGGCGCTGCGCTGGTCTATCGGCCGATGCTGCTGGGCGGCGTCTTCCAGGCGACCGGCAACGCCTCGCCGGCGATGATTCCGGCCAAGGGGCGTTACATGATTCGCGACCTGGCGCGTTACGCCGAGCGCTACGGCGTGCCGATGCGTTTCAATCCGCATTTCCCGATCAACACTCTGACCCTCATGCGCCTGCTGGTGGCGGTGCAGCTGCACCAGCCCGAGCGCCTCGACGATGCCCTGCAGGCGCTGTTCCAGGCGACCTGGGTGGATGGCGTGAACATGGGCGACCCAGCCAGGGTCGCGGAAGTGCTGGCGGCGGCCGGCCTCGACGCTGCGGCGTTGCAGCAGCAGATCGGCGAGCCCGCAGTGAAGGACGCGCTGAAGGCGACCACCGAGGAAGCGGTCAGGCGTGGCGTGTTCGGTGCGCCGACCTGCTTCGTCGGAGACGACATGTACTTTGGCCAGGACCGCCTGGACTTCGTGCGTGAGGCATTGAGTCGCTGAGGCCTGGCACAATGGGCGGATTGTTTTTCGACGACCCGAGCGAACGATGAACCCCGAAGCGCTGAAACTCCTGGTGACCCGCCGCATGCCGTACGGCAAGTACAAGGACCGGCTGATCGCCGACCTGCCCGGGCACTACCTCAACTGGTTCGCCCGCGAGGGTTTTCCCAAGGGCGAGCTGGGCCAGCTGCTGGCACTGATGCAGGAGATCGATCACAACGGCCTCAAGCCGTTGCTCGATCCGCTGCGCGACCGCAGCTAGCTCAGGCCCGCAGCGGGAGCGCCAGGAGCCGCTGCGCGGCTGGCGGGCGGGCGCCCCGCTCGTGCACGCAGGGCGCGGTCAGTGCCAGTTGCGACCGTGGTCCAGTTTCTGGTCCACCAGCCATCTGCCGTGCGCGATGGAGGCGTGCTGGGCCTTGTCCAGGTCATCCATGAAGGCGTAGTCCACCGGCAGCGTCTGGCGCTTGCTGGTGTGGCCGGCAGGATCGGTGATCTGGCAACCGCCGGCCCAGGGCGTGGGCAGGCCGGGGTGCTCCATGACACTGGCGCGGATGGTGTGGTCGCGGTGGGTGCAGGTGAGTACGCTCATGAGGCCACCTTCTGAATCAAGGTGCCGCCCTCGGTGCCGACGCCGCACCGAGGTTCCAGCCGGGGCCGGTGGCGGCGCCGCGTGGATGAGGGTGCGTCTATTGCCATACCTTAGCGCAGCTGCGGACGCCCCGGGCACTACCCGACAAACGCACAGGGCCGGCAGTGAGCCGGCCCTGTGTTCGCACGCGGCCTGCTATTCGGTCGCTTCGCTGGCCTTGCCGGCATTGCGCGGCCTCGGAGCGAAGCGTGCGGCCAGGCGCATCGACAGGGTGACCAGGCGCTGATACAGCGCCGGCATGCTGCGCTGCATCCAGTCCAGCACATGGGCGTCGGCACCGATGAGGATGCGCCGCTTGTTGGCCAGCACGCCGTTGACGATGACCTTGGCCGCCTGCTCCGGCGTGGTGCGCAGCAACTGGTCGTTGAACTGCTGGCGTGCCTGCTCGGCGGCCTGGCCGGTGACCTTGGCCAGGCTGTCGTTCATGCGGGCGGTCTTGGCGATGTTGGTGCGGATGCCGCCGGGGTGGACGCAGCTGGCGGAAACCCCGCAGTTGGCCATGTCCAGCTCCTGACGCAGCGACTCGGTGAAGCCGCGCACGGCGAACTTGCTGGCGTTGTAGGCGCTCATGCCGGGCTGCGAGAACAGCCCGAAGACGCTGGAAACGTTGATCACATGGCCCTGGCCGGCATTCTTGAGATAGGGCAGGAAGGCCTTGGTGCCGTTGACCACGCCCCAGAAGTTGATGTTCATGATCCACTCGTAGTCGGCGTGGTCGTTGCCTTCCACCGTGCCGCCCTGGGCGACGCCGGCATTGTTGAAGATGGCGTTGACCCGGCCGAACTCGACGACGACCTGCTCCGCCCAGGCTTCGACGGCGGCGCGGTCGGCAACGTCGACGCGCTGTTCGCTGACGGTGACGCCCAGCTTGCGCGCCTGCTCGGCGGTTTCCCTGAGGCCCTCGACGTTGACGTCGGAGAGCGCCAGGTGGCAGCCCTGGCGAGCCAGGTGCCAGGCGAGGGCGCGGCCGATGCCGGAGCCGGCGCCGGTGATGGCGGCTACCTTGTTTTCGAAGGATTTCATGCGCTGACCTCCTGGGCATCGAGGGTGATGGCGTTGCTTTGCGCCGGGTGGGCGGCCTGCTTGCGGCTGAAGTGGTAGGCATGCGGGTCGAAGTGGCGGGTCAGCATGCGATAGCGCCAGGTGAAACCGGGCCATACCGTGCAGTTGCGTCCGCTGACCGGATGCAGGTACCAGCTCATGCAGCCGCCGGCGTTCCACACGGTAGCGCCGAGGGTGCCCTGGATCTTCCTGTTGAAGGCATCCTGCGCTTCGCGCTTGGGCTCCAGGCTCTGCAGGCGCCCGTCGTCGATCTGGCGCAGCGCACCGAGCACGTAGGTGATCTGCGACTCGATCATGTAGACCATGGAGTTGTGGCCCAGGCCGGTGTTCGGTCCCATCAGGAAGAACAGGTTGGGGAAGCCGGCGGTCATGGTGCCCTTGTAGGCTTCCGGGCCTTCCGGCCAGGTGTCGAGCAGGTCGACGCCGCCACGGCCGAACACCGTGCCGCGTGGCAACGGATCGCTGGGGGTGAAGCCGGTGCCGAAGATGATCGCGTCGACGGCGCGTTCCTGGCCGTCGCTGGTGCGCACGCCATGTGGCAGGATTTCGGCGATGCCATCGGTGATCACGTCGACATTGGCCTGGGTCAGCGCCGGGTAGTAGTCATTGGAGATCAGTACCCGCTTGCAGCCCATGGTGTAGTCCGGGGTGACCTTGGCGCGCAGCACCGGATCCTTGATCTGCTTCTTGATGTACAGCTTGGCGATTCCCTGGGCCATGCGCAGCAGGCGCGGGGCGAAGGCGAAGGCGATCACCCGGCTCTCGAGGATGCTGTAGAGGGCGCCGCGCCAGAGTTTCTGTGCCAGCGGGAAGCGCTTGAAGCGGCTGCGCTCGTTGTCGCGGATGGCGCGATCCGGCTTGGGCATGATCCACGGAGCGGTGCGCTGGTAGAGGTCGAGGTGCTCGACCTGCTTCTGGATCTGCGGCACGAACTGGATGGCCGAGGCACCGGTGCCGATCACCGCCACGCGTTTGCCGGAGAGGTCGTAGTCGTGGTTCCACTGCTGCGAGTGGAACACCTCGCCGCTGAAGTTCTCCAGGCCCTTGAGCGCGGGAATCGATGGCGTGGACAAGGCGCCCATCCCCGACACCACGAACTGCGCGCTGTAGCGGTTGCCAGCGCGATCCAGCAGGTGCCACAGCTCGGCCTGCTCGTCCCAGCGGATCTCCACCACCTCGGTGCCGAGCCGGGTCTTGTCCTGCAGGCGATATTTCTCCCAGCAGCCTTCCAGGTAGGCCCTGATTTCCGGCTGTTTGGCGAACATGCGCGTCCAGTTCGGATTCGGCTCGAAGGAGAAGGAGTACAGGTGCGATTGCACGTCGCAGCCACAGCCTGGGTAATTGTTCACGCGCCAGGTGCCGCCGACGCCGGCCTCCTTTTCGAACAGCAGGAAGTCCTGCTCGCCCTGTTGCCTGAGGCGGATGGCCATGCCGAGGCCGGAAAAGCCGCTGCCGAGGATGGCGATCTTGCAATGGCGGGCAGCGGTAGGGGGTGACACGGGCGCATTCATGGCCGGACTCCTGCTTGTCGTTCTTGTTGGTGTCTACATCTGTATACCAAGGTAGACATGTGTATACTCGGCGGCAAGGCATCGGGCCAGCAAGCCAACTTTAGATAGGGGAAGGGATGCACGACGACGAAGCGCAGGTGCGTGACAAGGCCAGCGAGGCGCCCGGCAAGCGCCTGCTGATGGAGGCGGCGTTACGCCTCACCTCAACCAGCCGCAGCCTCAGCAGCCTGGGGCTGCGCGAACTGGCCCGCGAGGCGGGCCTCAACCCCAATACCTTCTACCGGCACTTTCGTGATGTCGACGATCTCGGCCTGAGCGTGATCGGCGAGATCACCCGCTTGTTGCGCCAGCCGTTGCGCGACCTGCGCCGCGAGGCGGCACAGCGCGCGGTCAAGGAGCAGGGGCCGGCACTGCCCAGGCTGCTGGGGATCGACCTGGGGCGTGGGCGGCGCGTCTGTCACGAGACGGTGCAGCTGTTCTTCGACTTCGTTGCCGCCCACCCGGAGGCCTTCATCATCGGTGTCCGCGAGCTGCATGGCGCCTCACCGGTGCTGCGCGAGGCCCTGCGCCAGGTGATGGATGATTTCGCCGACGACATGGCCGCGGACATCGTCGAGTTCAAGCTGCTGCCGGGGATCGTCAGTGCGGCGGCCGTGCGCCAGGTCTCGGGGCTGATCAGTCGCAGTCTGTTCGAGCAGTCGCTGGACTACATCGGCCAGCCGCATCGGCGCGAGGCGATCTGTGCATTGGCCGAGGAGCAGATTGTCATGCTGTTCACCGGCGCCAGCGTGCTGCAGAGCATGGGGCAGCTGCGGCTGGGCTGAGGGACGCCGGCGGCGGTGGGATATGCAGGGCATGGAGGGCTTTTGCAGGAGCGGCTTCAGCCGCGATGCCTTTCGCGGCTGCACACTTGCATGAAAAAGGGCGGCCTGGGCCGCCCTGCAGGGGTCTCAGCTGTTGAAGCCGAGGCGCTCGCGCCAGCGGTTCTCCAGCTTCTCGGTATCGTGATCCTTCGGATGGAAGCCGGGGCGGTAGTAGTCCAGGTAAGGACCGATCAGCTTGGTGAAGAAGCCGTTGCGCGGGCCGAACAGCTTCTTCAGGCCGAAGCCCCAGCTGCGCCAGTTGAACAGCTGACCATCCTTGCGCAGCAGGTGGATCTGGAACCAGCCGATCACGCCGAAGAAGATCACGGTGGTCAGCAGCATCACCAGGGTCCGGGTGAAGTAGCCGCCGTAGACCTTCTGGTAGACGTCGTAGCAGACCGCCTTGTGCTCGTTCTCCTCGATCGCGTGCCACATCCACAGCTGATAGAGCTTGGGATCGTTCATCTGCGTGGTGAGGTCTTCGCGCTTGAGCAGCTGTTCGGCCATGGTCGCGGTGAAGTGTTCCAGGGCGCAGGTGGCGGCCAGACGATGCTTCTTGGTGCTGAAGCGGGTGACCCATTCCAGCAGCACCTTGATGCGCAGCTCCAGGCGCTCCAGATCGATATCGTGGGCATTGGCGTAGTCGTTGTACGCCGCGTGCTCCTTGGAGTGCATGGCCTCCTGGCCGATGAAGGCACTGATGTCCTTCTTCAGCTGCGGCTCGCTGACCTGGTCGCGGACCGCCCGTACGCTGTCGACGAAGAACTTCTCGCCGTAGGGAAAAAGCGACGACAGGTTGTTCATGAACTGACTCATGAAAGGGTCGTCGTAGAACCAGTATTTCGGTGTCTCGCTGAAGCTGAAATCCATGCGGCGAACCGGGAAGCTGGATTTCGCTTGGGGCAGGGTGGCGCTGGCGCTCATCGTTCGTGTCCTCTTAAGGGGAGTTGGCGCTCCCGGTTATCGTGCGGCTCCGGGTGACAGCATTCGGGTCGAGGTGCCGGGACCTCGACAGGCCAACTGTGTCATTGAACGATGTAACTATCGGGTGTGGCGGCGCCTGGCGCCGCCAACTTAAGGCGGGTGTGCTGCCTGGCTGCCTGGGGAGGGGCGCGACCCGACGCGAGACGACGGGCGCGCGGTAGCGCGGATCAGGGCGTGTTGCGGCGCAGTTCGGCCACTTCACTGCGCAGGGCGCGCAGTTCGTCGAGAATGGCCTGTTCACGTGCGGCAGCGGCCAGCTCCTCGGCGCTCGGCTCGTGCGTGCTCTGCATGGCGTTGACGATCACCGCGATGAACAGGTTGAGCATCATGAAGGTGGCGACGAGGATGTAGGGCACGAAGAACAGCCAGGCCAGCGGGTGCTGTTCCATGATCGGGCGCACGATGCCCATCGACCAGCTTTCCAGGGTCATCACCTGGAACAGGGTGTACAGGCTGGCGCCGATGTTACCGAACCACTCAGGGAAGCTCGCGCCGAACAGCTGCGTGGCCATCACCGCCGCGACGTAGAACACCAGCCCCATCAGCATGACGATGCTGCCCATGCCGGGCAGCGAGGCGAGCAGGGCCTGTACCACCTTGCGCATGCTCGGGTTGATCGAGACCAGACGCAGCACCCGCAGTACGCGCAGGGCGCGCAATACGGCGAAGGGGCCGCTGGCGGGCACCAGGGCGATGGCCACCACCACGCAGTCGAATACCGCCCAGGGATTGCGCAGCAGGGCGACGCCGTGGGCCGCGAAGCGCAGCGCCAGTTCGATCACGAAGCAGGCGAGGATCAGGCTGTCGAGGATCAGCAGCGGCTTGCCCCAGTCCGCCATGAGCGATGGCGAGGTCTGCAGACCGAGAATGGCGGCGTTGATGATGATCAGCAGGGTGACCACGCGTTGCATGGTCAGGCTGTCCATCCGGGCACCCAGGCGCTTGCGCCAGTCGGGTGATTGGTCGAGTTCGAATGCTTGCATGGTCTTTTCAGCGAGAAGGGGCTATGGGTACTCGAGCGTGACCCGCCGCGAGAGGGCGGGTCCGGAGGCTCAATGGTCGTCGAGAGCGAAGGCGGTCAGGGTGAAGGTGGCGATGCCGGCATCCTGGAGTTTCTGCGAACCGCCCAGCTCGGGCAGATCGATGATGGCGGCGGCCTCGAACACATCGGCGCCCATGCGCCGCACCAGGTTGGCGGCGGCGATCAGGGTACCGCCGGTGGCGATCAGGTCATCGAAGACCAGCACCGAGTCGCCCTCGCAGAGGCTGTCGGCATGCACTTCGAGGAAGGCTTCGCCGTACTCGGTCTGGTAGCCCTCGCTGAGGACATCCGCCGGCAGCTTGCCCTGCTTGCGGAACAGCACCAGCGGCTTGTTCAGCTCGTAGGCGATGATCGAGCCGATCAGGAAGCCACGTGCATCCATGGCGCCGATATGGCTGAACTCGGCTTCGACGTAACGCTGGATGAAACTGTCGGCCACCAGACGCAGCGCGCGTGGCGACTGGAACAGCGGAGTGATGTCGCGGAAGATCACGCCCGGCTTGGGAAAGTCCGGTACCGGGCGGATCAGGGTCTTGATGCTGAATTCGTCGAAAATCATCGTGGGGTCCTGAATGCGTTGAGCCCGCGAGAATCGTGCGAACTCAAACGTCTAGATTGCCGCCGGCCAGGGCGCACAGCTCGATGGGATCGAGAATGTGCACTTCCTTGCCCTCGGCTTCGAGCAGCTTGTTCTGCTGAAAGCGGGTAAATACGCGAGACACCGTCTCGACCGCAAGGCCCAAATAGTTACCAATTTCGTTGCGCGACATGGCCAGGCGGAACTGGTTGGCCGAGAAACCGCGTGCGCGGAAACGGGCCGAGAGGTTGACCAGGAACGTCGCGATGCGTTCGTCGGCGGTCTTCTTCGAGAGCAGCAGCATCATCTGCTGATCGTCACGAATCTCGCGGCTCATGATGCGCATCAGCTGGCGACGCAGTTGTGGCAGTTGCAGGGCCAGGTCGTCCAGGCGCTCGAACGGAATCTCGCACACGGAGGTGGTTTCCAGGGCCTGGGCGGAGACCGGGTAGCGCTCGCCATCGACGCCGGACAGGCCGACCAGTTCACTGGGCAGGTGGAAGCCGGTGATCTGCTCCTCGCCGCCATCGCTCAGGCCGAAGGTCTTCAGGGCGCCGGAACGCACCGCGAAAACGGAGCCGAAGGCATCGCCCTGGCGGAACAGGAACTCGCCTTTCTTCAGCGGACGGCCACGCTTGACGATGTCGTCCAGCGCGTCCATGTCCTCCATGTTCAGCGAAATGGGCAGGCACAGGGCAGCCAGGCTGCAATCCTTGCAATGGGCTTGATGTTGCGTACGCAACTTGATGCTCTCGGACATCGTTGGGCTTCCCGATATACACGCAATGTTCGTAAGGGTACCGCAGCGGGGCAGGCAGGGGCTAGCCATCTGAGGCCTGACCGGATGCTCAAGTTTGCCCTGCGGCGGCCGATGCAGACTGTAGCACTATCGTCCAAGGCAGGGAGCAGCGTGATGCGTATCGATATCGGCGGCCCGCTGGGCAATCTCGTCCAGGGTGTTCAGCGACAAAATACCGCAGTGGAACGGAGCCCGGAGGAGGTGCGCGAAGGGCTTCGCGTGAGCCTTTCCAACCTGGGCAAGAGCATGTCGGCGAGCGCCGAGAGGAACAAGGACATCGATGACAGCGACCTGCCCAGGGCGATCAAGGACCTGCTGAAGATGATCCGTGAGCTGCGCGCGCAGATCGCCGAGAAACAGGCGCAGATCGAGGCGCTGATGAGCGATCAGAGCCTCGATCCGGAGGCGAAGCGCCAGCAACTGGAAGGGTTGCAAAGTGAGCTGGCGTCACTCAACGGCGCCCTGACCTCGGCCAATGCCAATCTGATCAAGCTGATCCGTGAGAGCAACCTCACTGAGCAGCAGATGCAGACGGTGGCGAGCCTGTCCGTGGCCTGACTCGCCTGCCAGCGCTCAGGCAGCGCTGGCGCTCGGCGCTTCAGATCACCCGTGAGAAGCGTTGGCGCACCTGATCGTTCAGGTAGCGGTCGAACAGCATGCACAGCGAGCGCACCAGCAGGCGTCCGGCAGGGCGCACGCGGATGCCGTGTTCGCCCAGTTCGATCAGGCCGTCGTCATGCAGGCGCTGCAGGTCTGGCCAGAGGGCCGCGAAATAGTCGCGGAAGTCGATGGCGTAGGCGTGCTCGATACCGCGGAAATCCAGTTCGAAATGACAGATCAGCTGCTGGATCACCGCGCGGCGCAGGCGGTCGTCGGCGTTGCAGTGCAGGCCGCGACGGGTGGCCAGTTGGCCGTTGCCGAGGCTTTGCTGGTAGCTGGCGATGTCGCTGTCGTTCTGGCTGTAGAGGTCGCCGACCTGGCTGATGGCCGACACGCCCAGGCCGATCAGGTCGCAATGGCCGTGGGTGGTGTAGCCCTGGAAGTTGCGCTGCAGGGTGCCTTCTTCCTGGGCAATCGCCAGTTCGTCATCCGGCAGGGCGAAGTGGTCCATGCCGATGTAGCGGTAGCCCGCGTTGGCCAGCTGCTCGATGCTGGCCTGGAGCATCGCCAGCTTGTCGGCTGCCGCTGGCAGGTCCTCGCTGTTGATGCGCCGCTGCGGCATGAAGCGCTCGGGCAGGTGGGCGTAGTTGAACACCGAGAGGCGATCCGGTTGCAGGGCAATCACCTCCGCAACGGTACGGGCGAAGCGCTCCGGCGTCTGCTTGGGCAGGCCGTAGATCAGGTCGATGTTCACCGAGCGGAACTGCAGGGTGCGCGCGGCCTCGATGATGGCGCGGGTTTCTTCCAGCGTCTGCAGGCGATTGACCGCACGCTGCACCTCCGGGTCGAGATCCTGCACACCCAGGCTGACGCGATTGAAGCCCAGCTCGCGCAGCAGGCCCATGGTCGACCAGTCCGCTTCGCGGGGGTCGATCTCGATGCTGTAGTCGCCGGAATCGTCATCCAGCAGGTTGAAATGCTGACGCAGGTGCTGCATCAGCCGGCGCAGCTCGTCGTGGTTGAGAAAGGTGGGCGTGCCGCCGCCGAAGTGCAGCTGCTCGATGACCTGCTCCTTGCCGATGTAGCGGCTGACCATCTCGATCTCGCGCTCGAGCTTCTCCAGGTAGGGCAGGGCGCGGCCACGGTCCTTGGTGATCACCTTGTTGCAGGCGCAGTAGTAGCAGATGTGCGCGCAGAACGGGATGTGCACGTACAGCGACAGCGGGCGGCCGGCCTTGCGGCTGTCACGCAGGGCGTGCAGCAGGTCGAACGGACCGATGTCGTCGTGGAACTGCACGGCAGTCGGGTAGGAGGTGTAGCGTGGGCCGGCGAGATCGTAGCGGCGGATCAGATCGGCGTCCCACTGGATGGCTTCGAGCATGGGAAATAATCCTGGTCAGGCTGTGCGGCCAGTCTAGGGATGCAGCTGGGCGGGCGGCTTGATCTGAATCAAGGGCAGGCGGGGTGTGGTGGGTTGTCGCTGCCGGACCCGGATCGCATCCGGGCCAGGGAAGGGTTCAGTGGCCCATCAGCCAGTGCTGGTGCGGGCCGGGCAGGGTCCAGAGGCCGAACAGGATGACCAGCAGGCCACCCGCCATGCGGATGCCGCGCTGGCGCAGCAGGGCGGTGATGCGTTCGGCGGCGAGGCCGGTGGCCAGCAGGACCGGCCAGGTGCCGAGGCCGAACGCCAGCATCAGCAGGGCGCTGACGCGGGCATCGCCCTGGCTGGAGGCCCACAGCAGGGTGCTGTAGACCAGGCCGCAGGGCAGCCAGCCCCACAGGCCGCCGAGCACCAACGCACGCGGCAGGCTGCTGACCGGCATGAAGCGGCGGGTGAGCGGCTGGATATGCCGCCACAGGCCACGGCCGAGCGCCTCGATGCGGGTCAGGCCACTCCACCAGCCGGCCAGGTACAGGCCCATGGCGATCAGCAGCAGGGCCGCCAGGCTGCGCATGACGACCTCGGCGGCGCTGCCGCGCACGGCCCAGCCCGCCAGGCCGAGCAGCAGCCCGGCGGCGCTGTAGCTGAGGATGCGCCCGAGGTTGTAGGCCAGCAGCAGCTGCAGGCGGCGACCACGCTGCTGGGGGGGGATGGCCAGGGTCAGGGCGCCCATCAGGCCGCCGCACATGCCCAGGCAATGGCCGCCGCCGAGCAAACCGAGAATCAGGGCTGACACCAGCAGGGGCGCCAGCTCAAGCATCGGGCTTGTCCTGCTTGCTCTGCTCTTCGGCCTGTTCCACGCCCGCCTTATGCAGCGGGTCTTCGTCATCGAAGAGAATGCTGTGCGCGGGGCCGTCGAGGTCGTCGTACTGGCCGCTGTCCACGGCCCAGAAGAACAGCCAGATGGCGAAGGCGACCAGGGCGATGGCGACGGGGATCAGGATGTAGAGCGCGGGCATGCGGACTCCGTGGGGGCGTATGGGTAGGCACGCACAGCGCCGAGCGCGGTTCGTGCCTAGCTGTTCGGGCTGCGGCTCAGGCGCAGGGCATTGAGCACGACCAGCAGTGAGCTGAACGACATGCCGACCGCCGCCCAGATGGGGGTAATCCAGCCGAGCGCGGCGAAGGGCAGGACCATGCCATTGTACAGCGTCGCCCAGCACAGGTTCTCGATGATGATCCGTCGCGTGCGCCTGGCCATGGCCAGACCCTGTACCAGGCTGCCCAGGCGGTTGGACAGCAGGACCGCATCGGCGCTGGTCTTGGCCAGGTCGGAGGCCGAGCCCATGGCCACGCTGATATCGGCTGCCGCCAGGACCGGTACATCGTTGACGCCATCGCCGAGCATCAGCACACGGCGCCCCGCGCCGTGCAGCTGCTTGAGCACTGCCAGCTTGGCGTCCGGCGTCAGGCCGCCACGGGCGTCCTCGATACCGAGCTGGTGCGCCACCTCGGCGACCATCGGCGAGCTGTCGCCCGACAGCAGGTGGATGTGCCAGCCACGCTCGCGGGCGGCGGCGATCAGCTCGGGAGCGTCGTCGCGCAGGCGATCGTCGAGGACGAACCAGGCCAGTGGCCCCTGCTCGTCGCCCAGCAGCAACCACTGGCCGTGCTCTCCGGCAATCTCCGGTACCTGCTGGCCGCTCAGCGCGCAGACGAAGCGGGCCTCGCCGATGCGCAGCAGACGGCCGTCGACGCTGCCCTGCAGGCCCAGGCCCGGATGGCTGTCGACCGCATCGGCGGCCCGTGGCGCCTGGCCGAAGGCGCGGGCGATGGGGTGCTCGGAGCGGTTTTCCAGGGCGGCGGCCAGCGCCAGGCAGCTGTCCTGATCCAGCTCGCGCAGCGGATGGATGGCGCTCAGGGTGAGGCGTCCCTCGGTGAGCGTGCCGGTCTTGTCCAGCACCAGCGTGTCGATATGGTTGAGCCCTTCGAGGACATGGCCACGGGTCAGCAGCATGCCCAGCTTGTGCAGGCTGCCGGTCGCGGTGGTCAGCGCCGTCGGTGTGGCCAGGGCCAGTGCGCAGGGGCAGGTGGCGACCAGCAGGGCGAGCACGACCCAGAAGGCGCGACTGGAGTCGATTTCCCACCAGATGAAACCGACCAGGGCGGCGGCCAGCAGGATGAACAGCAGGAACCACTGCGAAACGCGATCGGCGATCTCCGCCAGGCGTGGCTTCTCGCTCTGCGCACGTTCGAGCAGGCGGACGATGGCGGACAGCCGCGTGGCATCGCCCAGGGCCTGGACTTCCACGGTCAGCGGGCCTTCGACGTTCAGGGTGCCGGCGGTGACGCTGTCGCCGATAGCGCGCGCCTGCGGCAGGTATTCGCCGGTCAGCAGGGATTCGTCGACGCTGGACTGGCCGGCGAGAATGCGCCCGTCGGCAGGTACCAGCGAACCGGGTTGCACCAGCACCCGTTCGCCGACCTGCAGTTCGCTGAGCAGGATGCGCTGGCTCTGGCCGTCATCGGCCAGGCGCAGGCAGGACGCAGGCAGCAACTGGACCAGTTGCGCGGTCGCCGCAGCGGTTCTCTCGCGCGCACGCCGCTCCAGATAGCGTCCGGCGAGGAGGAACAGGGCGAACATGCCCACGGCGTCGAAGTACAGCTCGCCGACTCCGGTGACGGTGGACCAGATGCCCGCGACGTAGGCCCCGCCGATCGCCAGGGAGACGGAGATGTCCATGGTCAGGTGGCGGGTGCGCAGGTCGCGCAGGGCGCCGCGGAAGAACTGCCCGCAGCAGTAGAAGACGATGGGGGTGGTGAGGAACAGGCTGGTCCAGCGCAGGATCTTGTCCAGCTCGGGCGTCAGGTCGACGTTGAATTCCGGCCAGGTGGCCATGGCCGCCATCATCACCTGCATCCACAGCAGGCCGGCCACGCCCAGCTCGCGCATGCGTCTGCGGTTCTCCGCCGCCAGCCGCTCGGCGGCCTCGTCCGCGTGCCAGGGGTGAGCGGCATAGCCGATGCGGCGCAACTCGGCGAGCAACTGGCTGAGCGGGATCTGGCTATCCTGCCAGCGCACCTGCAGGCGGTGGTTGGACAGGTTCAGGTGCGCCTCGGCCACGCCGGGTACGCCACGCAGGTGTTTCTCGATCAGCCAGCCGCAGGCGGCGCAACTGATGCCTTCGATCAGCAGCTGGGTTTCGCTCAGCTCGCCCTCGTGCTGCACGAAGGGCTGTTGCACGTCACTGCGGTCGTACAGCGCCAGCTCGTCGGGCAGGGCCTTGGGCAGGGTCTGCGGGTTGGCGGCGTTTTCGCTGCGGTGGCTGTAGTAGTGCTCGAGGCCGCCGGCGACGATGGCTTCCGCCACGGCCTGGCAGCCGGGGCAGCAGAGGTCACGGGGCTGGCCGAGGACCGTGGCGTGGAAATGACTGCCGGTGGGAACCGGCAGTCCGCAGTGATAGCAGGGCGTAGGGGCGGGCATGATCAGTAGGAGGGATTGTCACCGATCATGATGGCCTTGCCGTCGGCAATGTTCTCTTCCTCGAACAGGCGCCAGCTCTGGCTGCCTTCCTGGCCCAGCAGTTCGACGAAGCGCCGGCCGCTGACCTGGTCGACCATCTGGCCACGATACTGGCCATCGGCGCCGGGCTGCAGAATGACGCGACGATCGCGCTCCGGCTGGGTCGGCGAGATCAGGTTTAGGACGATCTGCTGCGGGCGGCTGTTGCCCTCCAGCACCAGGGTCGCGACGCCGGTGGCGCCATCGAGCACCAGCTCGCCGTGGAGTTGCAGGCGCTCGGCCAGTTGCTCGCGCTCCAGCGATTGGTTGATGCCCTTGCCGACGTCGTAGTAGTCATCGGAAATCAGCCCGGGTGGATTGCGCGTGGCCAGCGTGAGCAGGGCCAGGCCCTGCACCACGGAGTAGCCCAGCAGGGCGATGATGAACCAGGGCCAGAACTGCTTGTACCAGGGTTTTGCTGGCGATGGTGCGTGTTCGGTCATGCTCTTTCCGTTGTCAGCGGACGCTTGGGCCGATGAAGCGGCTGTCGGCGTCGTTCTTGATACTGGGGTCATCCGCGGATTGTACGTGGAAGACGATGTTGTTGGCGCTGGAAGGCAGCTTCTCCGGCGCGATGGAGAGTTCCACCGGGAAGGAGTAGACCTCGCCCGCCAGGGCGCGAACCTCGCGCTTGCCTTCGTAGACCAGACCGTCGAGACCGTCGGCGGTGATCACGTAGGTCATGTCGTGCTGCGCCTTGTTCATGATCTTCAGGGTGTAGACGTTCTCGATGTGGCCGCGCTCGTTCTCGCGGAACAGCACGCGGTCCTTGAGCACGTCCAGCTCGACCAGCGGGCGGTTGGCCACGGCCCAGGCGAACAGGCCGATCATGGCGACGAGCGCGACAGCGTACCCGATCAGGCGCGGGCGCAGCAGGTGGGTCTTGCGTCCGGACAGGTTGTGTTCAGTGGTGTAGCTGATCAGCCCCTTGGGATAGTTCATCTTCTCCATGATGCTGTCGCAGGCGTCGATGCAGGCGGCGCAACCGATGCACTCGATCTGCAGGCCGTCACGGATGTCGATGCCGGTGGGGCAGACGTGCACGCACATCTTGCAGTCGATGCAGTCGCCCAGGCCCTGGGCCTTGTAGTCGGCGTCCTTCTTGCGCGGGCCGCGAGACTCGCCGCGACGCGGATCGTAGGAGACGATCAGGGTGTCCTGGTCGAACATCACGCTCTGGAAGCGCGCGTAGGGACACATGTAGATGCATACCTGTTCGCGCAGGTAGCCGGCGTTGCCATAGGTGGCCAGGGTGAAGAAGCCGACCCAGAACAGCGCCCAGCCGCCGGCCTGTAGCGTCAGCAGCTCGGGAATCAGATCGCGGATGGGGGTGAAGTAGCCGACGAAGGTGATCGCGGTGAGCAGGGACACGCCCAGCCAGATACCGTGCTTGGCCACCTTGCGTGCCAGCTTGTGGCCGCTCATCTGCTGCTTGTCCAGCTTCATGCGCTGGTTGCGGTCGCCCTCGGTGACCTTCTCGGCCCACATGAACACCCAGGTGAACACGCTCTGCGGGCAGGTGTAGCCGCACCAGACGCGGCCTGCGAACACGGTGATGAAGAACAGGCCGAAGGCGCAGATGATCAGCAGCCAGGACAGCAGCATGAAGTCCTGTGGCCAGTAGGTGGCGCCGAAGATGTGGAACTTGCGCTCCGGCAGGTTCCACCAGACGGCCTGACGGCCTTCCCAGTTCAGCCAGACGGTGCCGAAGAACAGAATGAACAGCAGTGCTCCGCCTGCGCGGCGCAGGTTGCGGAACAGGCCGGTGAATGCGCGGGTGTAGATCTTCTCGCGGCTGGCGTACAGATCGACGCTGGCATTCTTGGCGGAAGGAGGGGTGATGTCCTGGACGGGAATCTGTTCGCTCATCAATGCATACCACGGCGGTTGGTTGGCAGCCCGGGCCGATGCGTGCCGGTCAGGGTCAGTTCACGGTGGCTATATGGTACGCCTGAAAGACAACGCCCGGGTGCGACCAGCAGTCGCGACCCGGGCGTTCATTGACCCTTGTCAAAAGAGTCCTTCTACGCTTACTGCTCCTGCGCCTTGTGCGACAGGCTATAGACGTAAGCGGCCAGCAGGTGGACCTTGTCGTTGCCGAGGAATTCTTCCTGGGCCGGCATCTTGCCGTGACGACCGTAGCGGATGGTCTGCTGCAGTTGCGCGTAGCTGCTGCCGTAGATGAACGCTGCCGGGTTGGTCAGGTTCGGGGCGCCCAGGGCAGGGGTACCCTTGCCATCGGCGCCGTGGCAGGCGAAGCAGGTACCGGCGAAGACCTTCTGGCCCGCTTCGATATCGGCTTCGGTGCCTTCCGGCAGCTCACGACCCGCCAGCTGGGTCAGGACGTAGGCGGCGACGTTGCGCACGCCATCTTCGCCGATGACCGGACCCTGAGGCGTCATGGCGCCTTCGCGACCCTTGAGGATGGTGGTCTTGATGGTTTCCGGCTCGCCGCCCCAGCGCCATTCGTTGTCGGTCAGGTTGGGGAAGCCGTAGCTGCCCTTGGCATCGGAACCGTGGCACACCGAGCAGTTGGAAGCGAACAGACGGCCACCCATTTTCAGGGCTTGCTCGTCCTTGGCCACTTCCTCGATGGGCATGGCAGCGTACTTGGCGAACAGCGGGCCGTATTGCTCGTCGGCGCGCGCCATTTCCTTCTCCCACTGGTGCACGCCGGTCCAGCCCGCGTGACGCATGGAGCCGTCGGCGATCTGTACGCCGGCAGCGAAGGGGGTCTTGCTCTCGCTGTCGACGTAGTCGTAGCCCGGCAGCAGGCCTTTCCAGTTGCCCAGGCCCGGGTAGAGGGCCAGGTAACCGAGGGCGAAGATGATGGTGGCGACGAACAGCATGAACCACCACTTCGGCAGCGGGTTGTCATACTCCTCGATGCCATCGAAGCTGTGGCCGACGGTTTCGTCGGTCACTTCCTGGCGCTGGCCCTTGCGGGTGCCGAAGATCAGCCAGGTCAGGGCGAAGATGGTGCCCAGGGAGAGGATGGTTACGTACCAACTCCAGAACGTGGTCATTGGTTATTGCTCCTGGAAGAGTCTTGGTCGCGCTTGGTTTCGGGATCATCCGCGAAGGGCAGGTTGGCGGCCTCGTCGAAGCCCGACTTGCGCTTGCTGCTGTAGGCCCAGAGCACCACGCTGATGAAGGCGATGAACACCACCGCCGTGCCGATTCCGCGAATAGTCCCGATATCCATGGCGTCTTACCGTTTGTTCTTGATGGAAGTGCCGAGAACCTGCAGGTACGCGACCAGCGCGTCCATTTCGGTCTTGCCTTTCACGGCATCGCGAGCACCGGCGATATCTTCGTCGGTGTAGGGGATGCCGAAGCCACGCATGACTTCCATCTTCTTCGCGGTGTCCTTGCCATCGAGCTTGTTCTCGACCAGCCAGGGGTAGGCCGGCATCTTCGACTCAGGCACTACGTTGCGCGGATTGTACAGGTGGGCGCGGTGCCACTCGTCCGAGTAACGGCCGCCGACGCGGGCCAGGTCCGGACCGGTACGCTTGGAACCCCACAGGAAGGGGTGGTCCCAGACGCTTTCACCGGCGACGGAGTAGTGGCCGTAGCGCTCGGTCTCGGCGCGGAACGGACGGATCATCTGCGAGTGGCAGCCAACGCAACCGTTGGCGATGTAGATGTCGCGGCCTTCCAGCTCCAGCGCGGTGTAGGGCTTGAGGCCTTCGACCGGCTCGTTGGTGACGTCCTGGAAGAACAGCGGGACGATCTGGGTCAGGCCACCGATGCTGACGGCAATCACCATCAGCAGCGCCATCAGGCCGATATTCTTCTCGATGATTTCGTGTTTCATCAGTGAGCTACTCCGGCGGGAATCTGCGCAGCCGCATCGTATTCAGCCGGCTTGGCGGCACGCACGGTGCGGTAGGTGTTGTAGGCCATCAGCAGCATGCCGGTGACGAAGAAGGCACCACCGATCATGCGCACGACATAGCCCGCATGGCTGGCTTCCAGCGCTTCGACGAAGGAGTAGGTGAGGGTGCCGTCTTCGTTGACCGCGCGCCACATCAGACCCTGGGTGATGCCGTTGACCCACATCGAGGCGATGTACAGCACGGTGCCGATGGTGGCCAGCCAGAAGTGCGCGTTG
>NZ_SUKD01000040.1:0-3347 GCF_013357275.1 Pseudomonas sp. BMW13
AGCGGTCAGAGTGGTCTTACCGTGGTCAACGTGACCGATGGTGCCGACGTTGACGTGCGGTTTGTTACGTTCGAATTTCTCTTTAGCCATCTTGACCGTCTCCCAACGAAGAATTGAGCAAGCCGTGCTGCCATTAAAACAAAGGCAGATACTTTCATATCTGCCTTCATTAGATGGAGCTCATGAGCGGATTTGAACCGCTGACCTCACCCTTACCAAGGGTGTGCTCTACCAACTGAGCTACATGAGCCAAACTCTATTGCGCCAACCACAAACTGGAGCGGGCAGCGGGAATCGAACCCGCATCATCAGCTTGGAAGGCTGAGGTTCTACCACTGAACTATGCCCGCGGAGCCTGCAGCTCACGCTGAATCTGGTGGAGGGGGAAGGATTCGAACCTTCGAAGTCGATGACGTCAGATTTACAGTCTGATCCCTTTGGCCGCTCGGGAACCCCTCCAAAGTGAGGCGGCATTTTCTAGATTTGCCACCCTGCTGTCAAGCTTTTTCTCATTAAAATCTTGAGGTTAGCTACTTTGACAACATCTTCGTCGGGAACTAACTTTGACCACCCTGCGAAGCGGGCGCCATTCTATGCAAACTATTGGAGCAATGCAACGCCCTCGCACGGCATTAATTGATGTTGCAAACCAGCGAAGTCTCCAGCCAGTTGCCCCAGCAGAAATTCGTCGGCCAGGCGCCTGCTTTGCGGGGCCACCCGCACCCAGAAACTGCGATGGGCACGCGACAGCTCGCGCATCTGCGGCTCGTAACCCACCTCGCGAAGGCGCTGCATGACGCTGTCGGCCGAATCGCTGCGCGGGAAGATGCCCAGGGAGATGCCGTTCGCCAACTCGCCCTGGGTGATGATGTAACTGTCGATGCGCCGCGCCTGCAGCTCTCGCAACTGACGCAACGACGCCTGCCGGGACGCCAGCGGAGGCAGGTACACCCAGTACTCCACGCCCGCAGCCGCATCGATGCTGTGCACCTCGGCCTGTATGTCCAGGCTCAGCAGGCGCTGCTCGACGACCCGGGCGCGAGACTCTTCCTCGAAGCTCCCCAGGAAAAGACACACCGCCGCCTCGGAGGCAGCCGCCTGCGGCTCGACCTCCGGCTGCCTTGCAGGCAGACGAGGCGACTCGGCCTCGCTGAGCAGGCGTATGTCCTTGCGCGCCCCCTGATAGGAACTGGCCGGCGCCACCTCCTTGGCCCGCAACGGCGCCTGCTGTTGATGCCAGACGTAGTAGAACGCGTTAAGAAGTAGCAGCAGTAGCAGGAACCAGCGCATGCCTTGCCTCAATTCAGGGGGCAGGCGATCGCCAACCCGACAAATACCAGATCCGCGACGACCTGAGCGCCCGGCACGACATCACGCACCAGGTCTGCGTCCCCACCCGTCAGGAACACCTCGAAGCCATCCGGAAAACGCGCCGTCGCCTGTGCCAGCTGCTCGGCGACGAACCCACGCAGCATCAGCACGCAGCCACGCTCGACCGCCTCCGCCGTGGAACGCCCAGGATCCAGCTCCTGCAATGCCGCGAGCGCCACCTGGCGGTCGTAACGAATACGCCGTGTGTGTGTGCTCAGCTGATCACGCATCAACGGCAGCCCCGGACAGATGAAGCCACCCAGGTGTGTACCGTCGGCAGAGATGAAATCGGCGGTGACGGCCGTCCCCAGATCCACCACCAGACAGGCGCGCTGACCGAGATGGTAAGCCCCGAGCACGGCCAGCCAGCGGTCCAGGCCCAGGCGCTGGAAGTCAGCATAGCCATTGCGTACCGCACCGACCTGACTGGCGGACTGAGCGCAAACCGCCTCCACACCCAGAGACGCACGCAGACGGGCGACCAACTGCTCGGTCTCGGCATCGCTGCGCACACTGACCATGCGGCAATGCTCCACCTGCAGATCAGGGACAGCCGACAGCGCCTCGAACAGGCCGGTATCGTCGTTGACCACGCCAGCGGCAATACGCTGAGCAGCGTCGATGGAGATCACTCGCCATTTGATGAAGCTGTTACCGCAGTCGAGCTCAAGAATCATGCTGCAACCTCAGGCTCAACTCGCCACCGCTGAAGGTTTGATCGACACCATCGACACTCAGCCGAATCGCCCCTCGTTCATCGACGCCCTGCACCACACCCAGGATTGCGTTGCTTCCCGCGGTCAACGCGACGGAGCGGCCTCGCCACACGTGCAACGCCTCCCACTCTTCTCGCAAGCCGGCAAAGCCCTGCTGCCAATGCGTGAAGAGGTACACACGCAACTGCTTCAGGAGTTCAGCCGCCAACTGGTTGCGGTCGAGCGCATGACCGAGGCACTGCCGCACCGACGTCCAGGGCTGATCGATCAACGCAGGCGTATCGACCAGCATGTTCACATTGATACCGATACCGATCACGACATGGCAGACATCGGCAGGATCGCCGGCAAGCTCGAGCAGTATTCCGGATATCTTGCGCCCGTCGACCAACACGTCATTCGGCCACTTGAGCCCGGCCGCAGTCACGCCACACGCCCGCAGCGCTTTCGCCACCGCCAGGCCGACGGTCAGACTCAGGGCCTCGACCTGAGTCATTCCACCATCAACGCGCAGGACAAGACTGCAATAGAGGTTCTCGGCAAATGGACTCGCCCACACCCGACCTCGCCGTCCGCGACCCGCGGTCTGACGCTCGGCAAGCAACACGAAAGGCGGACGAGCGCCGGCATCGAGGCGGCGGAAGATTTCCGCATTCGTCGAATCCAGGCTGGACTCGACAGCGATGGGCCAGTCCACCTCTCCCGCCGCCTGTGAAATCCGCTCGGCATCGAGCAGGACCAGGGGCGAAGAAAGCCGATAGCCTTTACCTGGGACCTTGAACACCTCGACCCCCAGTTCAGCCTCCAGGCCCTGCAACTGCTTCCAGATGGCACTCCGACTGATCCCGAGCCGAGCCCCAAGGGCTTCACCGGAATGGAAGCGACCATCCTGCAGAAGTTTCAACAATTCCAGCATGCGAGGCCCCGCTATGAACAAGGCTGGCATGATAACGACGAGGCTTGTACTTGCATAGAAAACGCAGTGTTCCACCGCCGACCCTGGGAGAAGATCCAAGCATTGCACCGCGTCGGCAAACACCCCCGAAAGCACTGCACAGGAACATCTTCAGCCGCGAACGCCCCGACCACTCAGGTACGGCGATCACCGCATCGCCCACAAGCGGGCTCCTACGGGAACTTCGCCAGGCCGCGTACCGTAGGAGCCGGCTTGCCGGCGATCACGTCCTGCAGGTTACCCCGCCAGGCGGCGCTGCCCACGCCCGACTTTCTGCCGCGCAAAGAAGAAACCCCAGACCTCGT
>NZ_SUKD01000041.1:0-6901 GCF_013357275.1 Pseudomonas sp. BMW13
TCAGAATGCTCATTTACAGCACGTAAACTGCGCTTCTTCGAGCGATTTCGCCTGGCCTGACCTTCGCTCGACGACTTTTGGTACAGAGCCGTAGGAGCGGCTTCAGCCGCGAGCGCTTCGCCGCAGCGCACGCCGGCCTCAGGCCAGCAGCAGCGGCAGAAGCAACGCGGTGCCGATACCCAGCAGGCTCATGCCCAGGGCGGCGAACGCACCGCACTCCTCGCCCTCCTGCAAGGCATGGGCGGTGCCGATGGCGTGGGCGTTGATGCCATAGCTCAGGCCGCGCGCCGCCGGATGATCGACACCGGCCCAGCGCAACAGCAACGGCCCCAGCGCCGTGCCGATCACCCCGGTGAGCATCACCATGACCGCGGCCAGCGACGCGACCCCGCCGATCTGCTCGGCCACCGGCATGGCGATCGGCATGGTCACCGACTTCGGCGCCAGGCTCATCACCACGCTCCAGTCGGCGCCCAGGGCCCAGCCGATGGCCAGGGTCAGGCTGACCGAGAGCACGCCCCCGGCGAACAGGGTGATCATGATCGGCCAGAACAGCTGGCGGATGCGCTTGATGTTGTGTTGCAGGGGGACCGCCAGCGCCACGGTGGCCGGACCGAGCAGCCAGGCCACCGGCTCCGCACCGGCGCGGTAGGACGCGTAGTCCACCCCGCACAGCAGCAGGGTGGTGACGATCAGCGTCACCGAGACCAGTACCGGCTGCAACACCAGCCAGCCACTCCGGCGATACAGCCAGGCAGCGATCAGGAAAGCGGCGAGCGTCAGGGCGATGGCAAACAGCGGGTGGTGAGTCAGCAGCGTCATCCCTTGCGCTCCTGGCGGCGAATCAGGGTCTGCAGCAACCAGCCGCAGAATGGCACCGTGACCAGCAGCGACAGCACCAGCGCGGTGGCGATCACCGGCAGCTCGCCGAGCAGCAGGTCAGTGCTGGTCATGATCCCCGAGGCCGGTACCGCGAGCAGCAGCGGCAGGTAGGGCAGCAGGCCGCCGGCGGCCTGTTGCAGGGGCTCGGGCACGGCGCCGCGCCACATCAGCCAGACCGAGAGCAGCAGCAGGCCGATGATGGACGCCGGCAGCATCGGCAACAGCCAGTGGTTGAGGGCCACGCCAAACAGTTGCAGCAGGACCAGCCAGAACAGGCCACGCACCATCATGATCTCGATTCCTCCTTATGGCGCCCGCGACGGAACAGCGGGCGCGGTTCAATGACCGAGCGACCATACAACACACTGAGCCCGTCGAGGCCCTTGAGTGCATCGGCCACCGACTTGTCGGCACGCACGGCGAAGGCATCGAAGCCACACTGGCGCATGTGCGCCAACTGATCGCGCAGCACGTCGCCCACGGCCCGCAGCTCCCCACGCCAGCCCAGGCGCGTACGCAACAGGTAGGCCTGGCTGTAGCCACGGCCATCGCGGAAGCTGGGAAAGTCGATGGCGATCAGCGTCAGGCTGGCGAGCAACGGCTGCAGCGCTTCCGGCTCGTCATCCACCTGCAGCAACAGGCCATCGGCGCTCATCGCCCTGCCCTCCAGCACCGCCGCAGGCTGCCGTGCGCGCCAGGCCGCCAGCGGCAGGATCAGCGGCGCCGACGGGGCGTCGTCGCCGTCGTGCAGCTGCCAGGGATCGTCATCGACGATACGGGCCTGGCCCTCGACCAGACGGATCAGGTTGTTCATGCCGCCACCTCCCGGCTGTACACGCGCTCCTTGAAGGGCTCCAGGCCGATGCGCTGGAAGGTGTCGAGAAAGCCTTCGTTGACCTCGCGGTAGTCCACGTAGGTGCGCACGATGCGCTCGATCACCTCGGGCACCTGTTCGGCGGCGAAGGACGGGCCGATCACCTTGCCCAGCGCCGCCTGCCGGCCCTGGCTGCCGCCGAGGGTGAGCTGGTACCACTCGCTGCCGTTCTTGTCGACGCCGAGGATGCCGATGTTGCCGATATGGTGGTGACCGCAGGCGTTCATGCAGCCGGAGATGTTCAGGCTGATCTCGCCCAGGTCATGCAGGTAGTCGAGGTCGTCGAAGCGCTGCTGGATGGCCTGCGCAACGGGAATCGACTTGGCGTTGGCCAGCGCGCAGAAGTCGCCCCCCGGACAGGCGATGATGTCGGTGAGCAGGCCGGCGTTGGCGGTCCCCAGGCCGGCGGCCTGAGCCTGCGTCCACAGCGCGTGGAGGTCGGCCTTGCGCACGTCGGGCAGCACCAGGTTCTGCTCATGGGCGACGCGGATCTCGCCGAAACCGTAGCGTTCGCTCCAGTCGGCCAGCGCCTCCATCTGCTCGGCGCTGACATCGCCGGGCGGTGCGCTGATGCCGGGTTTGGTCGACAGCAGCACGCTGACGTAGCCGGGAACCTGATGCGCCATGACATTGCGCGAGACCCAGCGGGCGAAGGCCTCGTCGTGTGCCAGGTGGGTGCCGAAGTCGAGATCGATGGCATCCAGCGGCACGTAGGCCGGCTTGCGGAAGGAGGCCGCAACGCGCTGGTACTCGTCGTCGGTGAGCTGTGCCGGGCCATCCTTGATCATCTGCCATTCGCGCTCCACCTCGGCGGCGAACGCCTCGATGCCCAGCGCCTTGACCAGGATCTTGATGCGCGCCTTGTACTTGTTGTCGCGCCGGCCATGGCGGTTGTACACGCGCAGGATGGCCTCGACGTAGGACAGCAGATCGCGCCAGGCCAGGCCCTCGCGCAGCACCTGGGCGATGATCGGCGTACGCCCCAGGCCACCGCCGACCAGCACGCGCAGGCGCAGCTCGTCTGCCTCGTCGCGGTAGAGCTGCAGGCCGATGTCATGCACCTGCACCGCCGCGCGATCCTCCTCGGCAGCGCACAGGGCGATCTTGAACTTGCGCGGCAGGAACAGGAATTCCGGGTTGACCGTCGACCACTGGCGCAGAATTTCGGCCAGCGGGCGCGGGTCGAGGTACTCGTCGGCGGCGACTCCGGCGAAGGCCTCGGTGGTGATATTGCGCACGCAGTTGCCGGAGGTCTGGATGGCGTGCATGTCGTGCTCGGCCAGCCAGTCGAGGATGTCCGCCACGCGCTCCAGCTCGATCCAGTTGAACTGGATGTTCTGCCGCGTGGTGAAGTGCCCGTAGCCCCGGTCGTATTCGCGGGCGATATGCACCAGGGCGCGCATCTGCCGTGCCGACAGGGTGCCGTAGGGAATCGCCACGCGCAGCATGTAGGCATGCTTCTGCAGGTACAGGCCATTCTGCAGGCGCAGCGGCAGGAACTCCTCCTCGCTCAGCTCGCCACTCAGGCGCCGCTGAATCTGGTCGCGGAACTGGGCGACGCGCTCGCGCACCAGCGCGCGGTCGTAGTCGTCGTATTGGTACATGCCGGCTGCCTCCTGATCACGGGGTGTCGACTATGCCTGCCGGCCGTGCACCGAAAACAGCGCCAGAAAAGCCTAAAAAAACCGGATCAGACGGACCGGGGAACGACCGGCAAGCCGCTCTGATCAGCGCGGCGCGATGTCGCAGGGGGCGCGCCGCCGGGCGCCTGACCGCAACACTGGACGCCTTGATCGACGCGGCCTGCAGCCAGCCGAAGGCGTTTCCGGGGCGCCGACCGGACGCATCTGATCTGCTTTTTTAACGAAAACCTGAGCCTGTTTTGCGAACAGCCCCGCTCGGATCATGGCGCCAGCCTGATAAACGCCTGATGAGGGCAACGCACATGACCGACCTGATTCCCGCGCGGAACCTCGACACCGCCAAACCCATCCGCCTGACCCCGGCCCAGGCCGGCGGCCCGATTCACACCCGCAGTTTCAGCGGGCGCTACCGCAACCTGCGCCTGCTCGGTGCCGGGCTGCTGTTCCTGCTGTTCTTCGGTACCGCCTGGATCAACTGGAACGGCCGCCAGGCCGTGCTCTGGGACCTGGACAACCGCCAGTTCCACATCTTCGGCGCGACCTTCTGGCCGCAGGATTTCATCCTCCTCTCGGCCATCCTGATCATCGCCGCCTTCGGCCTGTTCTTCATCACCGTGCTGGCCGGCCGCGTCTGGTGCGGCTATGCCTGCCCGCAAAGCGTGTGGACCTGGATCTTCATGCGCGTGGAACAGATCACCGAGGGCGATCGCGGCCAGCGCATCAAGCTCGACGCCGCGCCCTGGTCGCTGCAGAAGCTGGCACGCCGTGGCGCCAAGCACGCCCTGTGGCTGGCGGTGAGCCTGGTCACCGCGCTGGCCTTCATCGGCTACTTCACGCCGATCCGCACGCTGACCCTGGAGCTGGCGACGCTGCAGGTCGGCGCCACCACCGCGTTCTGGGTGCTGTTCTTCACCGCCGCCACCTACATCAACGCCGGCTGGCTGCGCGAGAAGGTGTGCCGCGACATGTGCCCCTACTCGCGCTTCCAGAGCGTGATGTTCGACAGCGATACGCTGGTCATCTCCTACGACGCCGCCCGTGGCGAGAACCGCGGCCCGCGCCGCAAGGACGCCGACTACAAGGCCGAAGGCCTGGGCGATTGCATCGACTGCACGATGTGCGTGCAGGTCTGCCCCACCGGCATCGACATCCGCGATGGCCTGCAGCTGGAATGCATCGGCTGCGGCGCCTGCATCGACGCCTGCGACAGCGTGATGGACAAGCTCGGCTATGCCCGTGGCCTGGTGCGCTACAGCTCCGAACACGAACTGGCCGGCGGCAAGACCCACTGGCTGCGCCCGCGCCTGGTCGGCTACGCGGCGATGCTGGCGGTGATGATCGGCGCCTTCGTCTGGGCGCTGAACGAGCGGCCGCTGATCTCCCTGGACGTGACCCGCGACCGGGGGCTGTTCCGCGAGAACGCCCTGGGCCAGATCGAGAACATCTACAGCCTGAAGATCATCAACAAGACCCAGCAACCGCGCAGCTATGCCATCGCCCTGGTCGAACCCGGCGACTTCGAACTGCACGGCCCGCGCACGCTGAACCTGGCGCCGGGGGAAATTCGTGACCTGCCGCTGAACGTGGCACTCACCTCCTCCGAAAACGCTGCCAGCACACGCACCCTGGAGTTCGAGGTCCGCGACCAGGCCAACCCGGACAGTCGCGTCAGCACCCAGAGCACCTTCCTCGCGCCGCTGCGTTGAGGCCTGGCACGGCGTGCTGTCTGCTCGACCGGAGCGCCCCTCTCTCCCCACGGGAGAGGGGGCAGCCACGCCTGGCGACAGCACGCTCGCACCCGCGACTCCTCTTCATCGATTCCCGAGGCACTGCCATGTCTGCCGCTCACCCCGTAAAGTGTTCGCCCATACCCTTTGCTGCGGTGAACCAGGACAGGATGAAGCGCTACGAAAAATTCGCCGACGAGATCGCCGAACTGATCCGTACCGGCGTGCTCGGCCCCGGCGAGAAGGTGCCCTCGGTGCGCCACGCCAGCCGGACCTACGGGGTCAGCCCGTCGACTGTGTTCCAGGCCTACTACCTGCTGGAGGATCGCGGCCTGATCCAGGCGCGGGCGCGCTCCGGCTACTTCGTTCGCGAACACGCCAAGCGCCCCCTGCACGAACCCGAGCTGACCAGCCACGCGGCCCACACCACCGACGTGGACGTCAGCGAGCTGGTGTTCTCCGTGCTGGCCTCGCTGAAGGACCCGCACACCGTGCCCTTCGGCTCGGCCTTCCCCAGCCCCGACCTGTTTCCCCTGCCGCGCCTGGCCAAGAGCATGGCGCATGCCCTGCGCATGCTCTCGCCGCACGAGATCATCGCCGACATGACCGCCGGCAACGCCGACCTGCGCCGGCAGATCACCCTGCGCTACATGGTCAGCGGCGTGATGCTGCCGATGGAGGAACTGGTGATCGGCAACGGCGCCATGGAGGCGCTCAACCTCTGCCTGCAGTGCGTGACCCAGCCCGGCGATCTGGTGGCCATCGAATCGCCGACCTTCTACGCCTGCCTGCAGGTGCTGGAACGGCTGCAGCTCAAGGCCGTGGAGATTCCCGTGCACCCGCGCGAGGGCATCGACCTGAGCGCCCTCGAACAGAGCCTGGAGCAGTTGCCGATCAAGGCCTGCTGGTTCATGAGCAGCCTGCAGAACCCGCTCGGCGCCAGCATGAGCGAAGCCAAGAAGCAGGCGCTGTACGAACTGCTGGTCAAGCATCAGGTGCCGCTGATCGAGGACGATGTGTACGCCGAGCTGTATTTCGGCAGCCACCCGCCCAAGCCGGTGAAGAGCTTCGACCGCGAGGGCCTGGTGATGCACTGCAGCTCCTTCTCCAAGAGCCTGGCGCCGGGTTATCGCATCGGCTGGGTCGCCGGCGGGCGCTATGCCGAACAGATCGCCCGGCTCAAGCTGATGACCACCATCTCGCCCTCGGTGCCAGCCCAGGCGGCGCTGGCCGACTACCTGCAGCACGGCGGCTACGACCGCCACCTGCGCAAGCTGCGCCATGCCCTGGAGATGCAGCAGAGCGCGATGCTCGCCTCGGCCGCCCGGCACTTTCCCGCCAGCACACGGGTCACCCGCCCGGCCGGTGGCTACTTCCTCTGGTTCGAGTTTCCCGAACGGCTGGATTCGCTGCAGCTGCTGCGCCTGGCCCTGGCCCAGGGCATCAGCCTGGCGCCGGGACCGATCTTCTCCGCCAGCCAGGGCTTCCGCCACTGTGCACGACTCAACTACGGCCATGCCTGGAACGCACGCAGCGAGCAGGCCATGGAAGTGCTCGGACGGCTGGTGGCGGGGCTGCTCTGACGCCGCGCACGTGTCCCGTAGGGTGGATGACGCTCTTTTCATCCACCACCCGGGCAACCACGGTGGATCGGTGAAGCGCGATCCACCCTACGCCTCGCCATCCACCCATCCATACCCCGTAGGGTGGATGACGCTCTTTTCATCCACCACCCAGGCAGCCACGGTGGATCGATGAAACGCGATCCACCCTAC
>NZ_SUKD01000042.1:0-13574 GCF_013357275.1 Pseudomonas sp. BMW13
TGACCCACATCGAGGCGATGTACAGCACGGTGCCGATGGTGGCCAGCCAGAAGTGCGCGTTGATCAGGCCGATGCTGTACATGCGCTCGCGGTCGAACACCTTCGGGATCAGGTGGTAGAGCGAGCCGAAGGTGATCATCGCCACCCAGCCGAGGGCCCCGGCGTGGACGTGGCCGATGGTCCAGTCGGTGTAGTGGGACAGGGCGTTGACGGTCTTGATGGCCATCATCGGGCCTTCGAAGGTGCTCATGCCGTAGAAGGCCAGGGACACCACCAGGAAGCGCAGGATCGGGTCGGTGCGCAGCAGGTGCCAGGCGCCGGACAGGGTCATCATGCCGTTGACCATGCCGCCCCAGCTCGGCGCCAGGAGGATGATCGACATCACCATGCCCAGGCTCTGCGCCCAGTCCGGCAGGGCGGTGTAGTGCAGGTGGTGCGGGCCGGCCCAGATGTACAGGGTGATCAGCGCCCAGAAGTGGACGATGGACAGGCGGTACGAGTACACCGGCCGGTTCACCTGCTTGGGCACGAAGTAATACATCATGCCGAGGAAGCCGGTGGTGAGGAAGAAGCCCACGGCGTTGTGCCCGTACCACCACTGCACCATGGCGTCGGTGGCGCCGGAATACACCGAATAGGACTTGAACCAGCTCACCGGGATCGACAGGTGGTTGACCACGTGGAGGATGGCGATGACCAGGATGAAGGCACCGAAGAACCAGTTGCCGACATAGATGTGAGGCGTCCTGCGGCGGGTCAGGGTGGTGAAGAACACGATGCCGTAGGCGACCCAGACCACGACCATCCACAGCGCGCCGGTGAACTCGATCTCGGCGTATTCCTTGGTGGTGGTCAGGCCCATGGGCAGCGTCACCAGCATGATCAGGATGGTCAGCTGCCAGCCCCAGAAGGTGAAGGCGGCGAGACCGTCGGAGAACAGACGCGTCTGGCAGGTGCGCTGCAGCGCGTAGTAGCTGGCGGCGAACTGTGCGCTACCGGCGAAGCCGAAGATCACCAGGCTGGTGTGCAGGGGGCGCAGGCGGCCGAAGCTGAGCCAGGGGGTGTCGAAGTTGAGTTCCGGCCACACCAGTTGGGCGGCTATGAGCACGCCGGTGCACATGCCCACGACACCCCAGACGATGGTCATCAGGGTGAACTGGCGGACGACCTTGTAGTTGTAGGCCGGATGAGAAGCAGCAGATTGCATCGCGGTAACCTTCCATACAGTAATGCGCGCGCAGCCGCGCGAATGGCGAAACTGTAGGGAGGCCGGGGAAAACAAAACAGACTCAGAAAGTGCTGTCTGATGCGTATCAGATGAGCCGGTCGAGGGCGCGCCGGGTGCGCCGCGCCCTCGGAGTGGCTCAGGCGCGGGCCGTGAGATGGCGGGCGATGCCCTTCTTCAGCGGCAGCAGGCCCTGGGCCATGCGCAGGCCGGCCCCACGCAGCAGGCGGGCGGGCAGATGGTCGTTGGTGTACAGCTCCACCAGCAGGTTGGTGGCCTGGTACAGCGGCCAGGTGGCCAGGCGCAGCTGGCGCTCGTAACGGCTCAGCGTGGCTGGTGCAGCGATGTCCTGGTGCCTGGCGTGGGCCGCCAGCAGGGCCTCGCTCAGCAACTGCACGCCGATCAGGCCGAAGTTGAAACCATGCGCGGTGACCGGGTGCATGCCCACCGCGGCATCGCCGAGCAGCGCGCAGTGCTTGCCGACCATGCGCCGCGCGTAGGCCCCCACCAGCGGGTAGGCGTGGCGGCTGCCGAGCAGCTGCATGGCGCCCAGGCGGCGGTCGAAGCGCTGCTCCATCTCGCGGGCGAAGGTGGACTCGTCGAGCGCCAGCAGGCGTTCGATCTCGCGTGGCGGCAAGGTCAGCACCGTCGACGATTGCCGCCCGTTGAGTGGCAGCAGGGCGAGGGTCTGGCCGTAGCCGAACCACTCCCAGGCCACCTGCTGGTGCTCCAGATCGTGCTGCATGCGGCACACCAGCATGCTCTTGCCGAAGTCCTTGAGTTGCGCACCGATGCCGAGCTGGCGCCGGGTGTCCGAGAAGCGGCTGTCGGCGGCGACCAGCAGGCGCGGCTGCAGCACCTGGCCGTCCTGCAGGACCAGCTTGATTTCGTGTTCGCCCGACTGGATGGCGCGCACCTGGGTGTCGCACAGCAGGTGCACGTCGCTGCATGCACGGACGGCCTCATAGGCGGCGCGGCGAATGGCCTGGTTGGCCACCAGGTGGCCGAGCCGTTCGGCGCCGGCCTGTTCGGCGCGGATCTTCAGGGCGAACAGCGAGGGGCCGTTGAGCACCTGGGCATCGCGCAGCACGGCGACATCCTCGGCGGGCAGCCGCGACCACAATCCCAGACGCTCGAGCAGTGCCTGCGAGCCATGGGTGAGGGCGATCTCGCGGCCGTCGAAAGCGGGGGCGGCCAGGGCTTGCTCGGCCTGACGCTCCAGCAGCATGATCGACAGACCGTGCCCGGACAGGGCCCTGGCCAGGCACAGGCCGGCTGGGCCGGCGCCGACGATGACGATATCGGGTGACATGTTGCTTCTCCGTGCGGATTACCGGAAGGGCGGCGGATCGCGCCCGCCGTGCGCCCATGGACAGTGCGAGTCTAGGGGCCGGCCATGCCGCGGATATTGTCCGGGGTCATGCCGAGGCGTGAATGCGGCGGCGCCCCGTCCGTTGCCGCAGGGGCTCGGGACGTGCGTCACGTGTTCTGTGAAATATTGTTGTTATCACTACTTTAATCCGATTGAAGGGCATGATTTTCCGGTTTACTGTGTCGTGCGTTGTCTGAACTACAAAAATAATTCCGCTTTGGAGTCGAAAGCATGCCCCCTCATGCCCCTGAGGTAGCCCTTCTGTGCAGCGCCCTGTTGCGGGAGTTGCGCCCGTGAAGCTGGCGCTGGTCGGTGATATCGGCGGCACCAACGCACGCTTCGCCCTGTGGCGTGACGAGCAACTGCAGGCGGTGCAGGTCCTGGCCACCGCCGATTTTCCTGGGCCCGAGCAGGCCATTGCCGCCTACCTGCATGCCCAGGGCCTGCCCCTGGGCGCCGTGGATGCCGTGTGCCTGGCCTGTGCCGGGCCGGTCAGCGGTGATCTGTTCCGCTTCACCAACAATCACTGGCGCATTGAGCGAGCCGCGTTCTGCGCGGCGCTGCAGATCGAGCACCTGCTGATGATCAACGATTTCTCCGCCATGGCCCTGGGCATGACCCGCCTGCGTGACGGCGAGCGGCTCCAGGTCTGCCCCGGCGAAGCCCAGGCCGGACGTCCGGCGCTGGTGATCGGCGCTGGCACCGGGCTTGGCGTCGGCACCCTGCTGGGGCTGGAGGACGGTCGCTGGCTGGTGTTGCCGGGGGAGGGCGGCCATGTCGACCTGCCCATCGGCAGCCCGCGCGAGGCCGAGCTGTGGCAGGTCCTGCACCAGCAGCTGGGTCACGTGCGCGCCGAGGACGTGCTCAGCGGCAACGGCCTGCTGGCGCTGTACCGGGCGATCTGCACGCTGGACGGGCAGCCGCAGGTGCATTCGACGCCTGCCGCGATCAGCGCCGCCGGTCTGGCGGGCGAGCCGCTCGCCGGCCAGGTGCTGGAGCAGTTCAGCCGCTGGCTGGGACGGGTTGCCGGCAACAACGTGCTGACCCTTGGCGCGCGTGGCGGCGTGTACATCGTCGGCGGCGTCGTGCCGCGTTTCGCCGAGCGTTTTCTCGCCAGTGGATTTGCCAAGAGTTTCAGCGACAAGGGCTGCATGAGCCATTACCTTGACGGCATTCCGGTGTGGCTGGTGACGGCCGAGTACCCGGGGCTGACCGGTGCCGGCGTGGCCTTGCAGCAGGCGTACGGCGCCGACTAGTGCGGCGCGTGGCGGCATGAATACAACAAGGAGGGTGGACCATGAGCCAGCCCGGCAAGTCGATACTGCTGGTCGATGACGACCAGGACATTCGCGAACTGCTCGAAACCTACCTGAGCCGTGTCGGCTTCGCGGTGCGCGCCGTGCCCGATGGCAGCGCATTCCGCCAGAGCCTGTGCGCGCAGCCGGCCGACCTGGTCATCTTCGACGTGATGCTGCCCGACGAGGACGGCTTCAGCCTGTGTCGCTGGGTGCGTGGCCACCAGCGCTTCGCCCAGGTGCCGATCATCATGCTGACCGCCAGCTCCGACGAGGCCGACCGCGTGATCGGCCTCGAACTGGGGGCGGACGACTACCTCGGCAAGCCGTTCAGCCCGCGCGAGCTGCTGGCGCGGATCAAGGCGCTGTTGCGTCGCGCGCAGTTCACCCAGGAGCGCAGCGGCGAGGTGCTGGCATTCGAGGACTGGCGCCTGGACATGGTCAGTCACCGGCTGTTCCACCGCGACGGCGAGGAGGTGATCCTCTCCGGTGCCGATTTCGCCCTGCTCAAGCTGTTCCTCGATCACCCGCAGCAGATTCTCGACCGCGACACCATCGGCAACGCCACCCGTGGCCGTGAGGTGATGCCGCTGGAGCGCATCGTCGACATGGCCGTCAGCCGCCTGCGTCAGCGCCTGCGTGATACCGACAAGCCGCCACGGCTGATCCGCACCGTGCGCGGCAGCGGCTATCAGCTGGCAGCGATGGTCAGCGTGCAGGCCGGCGATGGGCGCTGAGCCACGGCGCTGGTTGCCGCTGCCACGTTCGCTGCTGGGGCGCATGCTGCTGCTCACGCTGCTGGCGATACTCGCGGCGCAGACCTTGTCCAGCGTCATCTGGCTGTCGCAGTTGCGCGCCACCCAGCTCGAAGGGCTGGTCACCACGGCCCGCAGCCTGGGCCATTCGATGTCCGCCAGCGTGCGCTACTTCCGCTCGTTGCCGGTCGCCTACCGGCCACTGGTTCTCGACCAGCTGCGCAGCATGGGCGGCACGCGCTTCGTGGTCAGCCTCAACGACCGCCCCTTGCAGATGAAGCTGCTGCCGAACACGCCACGCACGCAGGCGGTGACCGAGGCGGTGACCGCGGTGCTGCACAAGTCCCTGGGTAGCACCGCGGACATCTCGGTGACCTTCGTCAGCCCGGAGGACCTGCGTATCTTCAATGGCGGCCTCAAGCTCGACGAGCTGCCGCGCTCCTGGGCGCACTACGCCCTGACCCTGGAACCGGTCAATCCGCCGGTGCTGGTGACACAGATCCAGCTGGCGCCGGGCGAGTGGCTGTACATCGCCTCGCTGCTGCCCGAACCCTACACCAGCCTGGAAGAACCCATCCTGCCCGCGCAGCAGCTGTGGTTCATCCTGCTGACCAGCGTCTTCCTGCTGCTGTTCATCGGCTTGCTGGTGCACCTGCAGAGTCGTCCGCTCAAGCGCCTGGCCCGCACCGCGCGGCACATGTCGCTGGGCGCGGAGGTGGAGCCGGTGGCCGAAGGCGGTGGGCGCGAGGTGGTGGAAGTGGCCCGTGCGTTCAATGCCATGCGCGAGCGCATCAGCCGTTACCTGACCGAACGCAGCCAGCTGTTCAGCGCCATTTCCCATGACCTGCGCACGCCGATCACGCGCCTGCGCCTGCGTGTCGAACTGCTCGACGACGAGAGCCTGCAGACCAAGTTCGGCCGCGACCTGGACGACCTGGAGCTGCTGGTCAAAGGCGCGCTGCAATGCGTGAAGGACACCGACATTCACGAGAACATCGAGCCGGTGGATCTCAACCACCTGCTGCACTGCCTGGTGGAGCCCTACCTGGCGCCGGCGGGCAACGGCAGCGTAACCCTCGATGGTCAGGCCAGCAGCGCCTATCCGGGCAAGCCTCTGGCGCTGCGGCGCTGCATCGGCAACCTGATCGACAATGCCCGCAAGTACGGCAGCAATGCCCACCTGCACATCGAGGACGACGGCGTGGCCTTCGTCCTGCACGTCGATGACGAAGGGCCGGGGGTGCCCGAGCAGCGCCTGGAGCAGGTGTTCGAACCGCACTTCCGTCTGGCCGGCCAGCAGCAGGGCTATGGCCTGGGCCTGGGTATCGCCCGCAACATCGCCCATAGCCATGGCGGCGAAGTGAGCCTGCGCAACCTGCGGGAGGGTGGCCTGCGCGTCACCCTGCGCCTGCCGCGCACGCCGGACTGAATGTCACCGTTTGGTGACAAAGGCAGACCCGTTCGTTACCTGGCGCTGATGGGGCGCTCGTTAGAATCCGCTGCGGGGACGAGTGGCTGCTGGGCGTTTCGCAGCGCGCCTTTCGGAGGGATGGGTGAAGCGGCATCCGGCTGTTCATCCAGCCGGGGCCGCGCGGGCCGAATGCGCCGTCGTCTGTCCTGTCTCGTCGCCGTTGCCGCGCCGCTGTGCGGCGCTCGGCCCCCCATCTGCAGGGAACCAGAACAATGAGCGGAGCCGCATTGAATCCAGACAGCTGGCTGAGCCAGCCCGCCCACCTCACCTGGCTGGCCGACGAAGGCCTGCGCCTGTTGCCGTTCGCGCGGCGGGCGCAGGTCGAGCAGGGCTTCGCCGCGCTCGATGCCGAGGGGCGCATCGCCGAGGGGGCGGTGGCCGAACTGATCCACACCACGCGCATGACCCACTGTTTCGCCCTGGCTCACATCCAGGGCCTGCCCGGTTACGCCGCGCTGGTCGACCATGGCCTCGCCGCGTTGCGCGGCGCGCTGTGGGACGAGACGCATGGCGGCTGGTTCAGCGATGCGACGCGCAGCGGCGGCAAGTCCGCGTACCTGCATGCCTTCGTCGCGCTGGCGGCCAGCTCCGCCAGGGTCGCGGGGCGCCCCGCCGCGCAGGCGCTGCTCGATGACGCCATCGGGATCATCGAACGGCACTTCTGGAGCGAGGAGGAGGGCGCTTTGCGCGAAAGCTTCAGCGCTGACTGGCGTGACGAGGAGGCCTACCGCGGGGCGAACAGCAACATGCACGCCACCGAGGCCTTTCTCGCCCTGGCCGATGTCAGCGGCGATACGCGCTGGTTGCAGCGTGCGCTGCGCATCGCCGAACGCCTGATCCATCGGCACGCCGCCGCGCGCGGGCACGTGGTGCTCGAGCATTTCGATGCGCAGTGGCAGGCGCTGCCGGAGTACAACGCCGAGCGCCGCGCCGACCCGTTTCGCCCCTACGGCAGTACGCCTGGCCACGCCTTCGAGTGGGCGCGCCTGCTGCTGCATCTGCAGGCCGCGCTGACACAGGCCGGGTGCGCCGCCCCGGACTGGCTGCTGGCCGACGCCCGGGGCCTGTTCGCCCGCGCCTGTGAGCAGGCCTGGCAGGCCGACGGCGCGCCGGGGCTGGTCTACAGCCTCGACTGGAGGCTGCAGCCGGTGGTTCGCGCACGCCTGCACTGGGTGCACGCCGAGGCCGTCGCGGCAGCGGCGGCACTGTTGCAGCGCACCGGCGAGGCGCTCTACGAACAGTGGTATCGGCAGTTCTGGGCCTTCATCGACGCGCACTTCATCGACCTGCGCGGTGGCAGCTGGCACCACGAACTCGACAGCGACAACCGGCCGGCTGCCAGCATCTGGCCGGGCAAACCCGACCTCTACCACGCCTACCAGGCGCTGCTGCTGCCGCGTCTGGCGCTGGCTCCGAGCCTGGCCACGGCGCTCGCCGCCGATGTAACGAGGCAGTGACATTCATGCATCCTTTCGTTACCCGAGCCGCCGGCGACCCTGAGTACACTCCCTGACAACGCAAGCACCACGACTTGCCCGATAACAACAAGAAAGGAATTCCGATGAACGCTATTACTCGCATCGCCACTGCCGTCTCTCTCGCGTCCCTGTTCCCTTTCGCTGCCCTGGCCGCCGACTCCAAAGGTACGGTGGAAGTGGTGCACTGGTGGACGTCCGGTGGCGAGGCCGCCGCGGTGAAGGTCCTGCGTGACCTGGTCGAGAAGGATGGTTTCACCTGGAAGGACGGCGCAGTGGCCGGGGGCGCCGGTTCCGCCGCCATGACCGTGCTGAAGACCCGCGTGGTCTCCGGCAACCCGCCGGGTGCGGCGCAGATCAAGGGGCCCGACCTGCAGGAGTGGGGGGCGCTGGACCTGCTCGCGCCGCTGGACGAGGTGGCCAAGGCCAACGACTGGGATGGCCTGCTGTCGAAGACCGTTGCCAACACCATGCAGTACGACGGCCACTACGTCGCGGTGCCGGTGAACATCCACCGGGTCAACTGGCTGTGGATCAACCCGCAGGTGTTCGCCAAGGCCGGCATCGACAAGGCGCCGACCACCCTCGACGAACTCTACGCCGCCGGTGACAAGCTCAAGGCCGCCGGTTTCGTCGCCCTGGCCCACGGTGGCCAGCCCTGGCAGGACAGCACCGTGTTCGAAGGCCTGGTGCTGAGCATCATGGGCGCCGACGGTTTCCACAAGGCGTTCGTCGAGAACGACGAGGCGACCCTGACCAGCCCGCAGATGACCGAGGTGTTCACCGCGCTGAAGAAACTCTCCACCTACATGGACGAGAACCGCGCCGGACGTGACTGGAACCTGGCCACCGCCGAGGTGATCGACGGCAAGGCCGGCATGCAGATCATGGGCGACTGGGCGAAGAGCGAGTGGACCGCCGCCGGCAAGGTGGCGGGCAAGGACTACCAGTGCGTGCCGATGCCTGGCACGGCCGGCAGCTACACCTACAACATCGACTCCATGGCCATGTTCCGGCTCAAGGACGCAGGCGACATCGCCGCCCAGCACGCCCTGGCGCGCATCGCCCTGGAGCCCGAGTTCCAGTACGTGTTCAACCAGAACAAGGGCTCGATCCCGGTGCGTGCCGACCTGGACATGAGCCAGTTCGACAGCTGCGCCCAGGCCTCGATGAAGGATTTCCTCGACGCGGACAAGCACGGCAAGCTGGAGCCGAGCATGGCCCACAGCATGGCCACCAACCTCGCCGTGCAGGGCGCCATCTTCGATGTGGTGACCAACTTCATGAGCGAGAAGGACGCCGACCCGAGCAAGGCCGGCGCGCAGATCTACGCGGCGATCAAGGCCGCCCAGTAGCACCAGCGGGCCGGCACGTCCGGCCCCTTTCCTGAACCCTGCCTCGCACGACCGCGCCCTGGCCTGGTCGGGGCAGCGTTCGGCCCGAATTTCACTGCGCTGACTGGTACTGCCCGATGAGTCTCACCCCGGTAATGACCAAGGCCTCGCCCCTCGACATGCTGCAACGCTGGCTGCCCAAGCTGGTGCTGGCGCCCAGCATGCTGGTGGTGCTGGTCGGTTTCTACGGCTACATCCTCTGGACCCTGGTGTTGTCGTTCAGCAACTCCAGCTTCATGCCCAGCTACAAGTGGGTCGGGCTGCAGCAGTACATGCGCCTGATGGACAACGACCGCTGGTGGGTGGCGAGCCAGAACCTGCTGGTGTTCGGTGGCCTGTTCATCGGCATCAGCCTGCTGATCGGCGTGTTCCTCGCGGTGCTGCTGGACCAGCGCATCCGCCGCGAAGGCTTCATCCGCACCATCTACCTGTATCCCATGGCGCTGTCGATGATCGTCACCGGCACCGCCTGGAAGTGGCTGCTCAATCCCGGTCTGGGCCTGGACAAGATGCTGCGTGACTGGGGCTGGGAAGGCTTTCGCCTGGACTGGCTGGTGGATCAGGACCGGGTCATCTACTGCCTGGTGATCGCCGCCGTATGGCAGGCCTCGGGCTTCGTCATGGCGCTGTTCCTGGCCGGCCTGCGCAGCGTCGACCAGTCGATCATCCGCGCTGCCCAGGTGGACGGCGCGGGATTGCCGACCATCTACCTGCGCATCGTCCTGCCGAGCCTGCGCCCGGTGTTCTTCAGCGCGGTGATGATCCTCGCGCACATCGCCATCAAGAGTTTCGACCTGGTGGCGGCGATGACCGCAGGCGGGCCGGGCTACTCCTCCGATCTGCCGGCGATGTTCATGTACTCCTTCACCTTCAGCCGCGGCCAGATGGGCATCGGTTCGGCCAGCGCGATGCTCATGCTGGCCGCGATCCTCTCGCTGCTGGTGCCCTATCTCTATTCCGAACTGCGGGGCAAACGCCATGACTGATGCGAGCGTCGCGCCGCGACCCACCACTAATGACCGCCTGGGGGCGAAGCGCCGGACGCGGGCGCTCAGTCCCAGCCGTCTGGCCATCCACGCCACCCTGCTGTTCGCCGCGGCGCTGTACCTGGTGCCGCTGGTGGTGATGCTGCTGACCAGCCTCAAGACGCCCGAGGACATCCGCAGCGGCAACCTGCTGTCCTGGCCCGAGACGCTGACGTTGATCGGCTGGGTCAAGGCCTGGGGCGTGGTCGACGGTTACTTCTGGAATTCGGTGAAGATCGCCGTGCCAGGCGTGCTGATCTCCACCGCGATCGGTGCGCTGAACGGCTACGTGCTGTCGATGTGGCGCTTCCGTGGCTCGCAGCTGTTCTTCGGCCTGCTGCTGTTCGGTTGCTTCCTGCCGTTCCAGACCGTGCTGCTGCCGGCCTCGTTCACCCTCGGCAAGCTGGGCCTGGCCAACACCACCGCGGGCCTGGTGCTGGTCCACGTGGTCTACGGCATCGCCTTCACCACGCTGTTCTTCCGCAACTACTACGTCACCGTGCCCGAGGCCCTGGTGCGTGCGGCGCGGCTCGATGGCGCCGGCTTCTTCACCATCTTCGGGCGCATCCTGCTGCCCATGTCGGTGCCGATCATCATGGTCTGCATGATCTGGCAGTTCACCCAGATCTGGAACGACTTCCTCTTCGGCGTGGTGTTCGCCAGCGGTGACGCGCAGCCGATCACCGTGGCCCTCAACAACCTGGTCAACACCAGTACGGGCGCCAAGGAATACAACGTCGACATGGCCGCGGCGATGATCGCCGGGCTGCCGACGCTGCTGGTTTACATCGTGGCCGGAAAGTATTTCCTGCGCGGCCTGACGGCCGGCGCGGTGAAGGGCTGACGCCTCGGCGATTGGAGAAATGAAATGGCTACCCTCGAACTGCGCAACGTCAACAAGTCATACGGCAGCGGTCTGCCGGACACCCTGAGGAACATCGAGCTGTCGATCGATTCCGGTGAGTTCCTGATCCTGGTCGGCCCGTCCGGCTGCGGCAAATCCACCCTGATGAACTGCATCGCCGGGCTGGAGGACATCAGCGGCGGCGCGATCGAGGTCGATGGCGCCGATATCAGCGGCATGAGCCCGAAGGATCGCGACATCGCCATGGTGTTCCAGTCCTACGCGCTGTACCCGACCATGAGCGTGCGCGACAACATCGCCTTCGGCCTGAAGATGCGCAAGCTGGCGCCGGCCGCCATCGACGAGGAAGTGGCCCGGGTGGCCCGGCTGCTGCAGATCGAACATCTGCTGCAGCGCAAGCCCGGCCAGCTTTCCGGCGGCCAGCAGCAGCGCGTGGCCATGGGCCGGGCGCTGGCGCGGCGGCCGAAGATCTACCTGTTCGACGAGCCGCTGTCGAACCTCGACGCCAAGCTGCGCGTGGAGATGCGCACCGAAATCAAGCTGATGCACCAGCGCCTGAAGACCACCACGGTGTACGTCACCCATGACCAGATCGAGGCCATGACCCTGGGTGACAAGGTGGCGGTGATGAAGGACGGCATCATCCAGCAGTTCGGCACGCCGCAGCAGATCTACAACGACCCGGCCAACCTGTTCGTCGCCAGCTTCATCGGCTCGCCGCCGATGAACTTCATCCCCGTGCGCCTGCAACGCCGTGATGGCCAGTGCTGGGTCGCACTCGACTCGGCGCTCGGGGTCGCCGGCCAGGCGCGCTGCGAACTACCGCTGGGGGATCTGGCGCAGGGCCTGGAGAACCGCGACCTGATCCTCGGCATTCGCCCCGAGCAGATCCAGCTGGCCGCTGACGGCGCCGCCGAGGCACCGAGCATCTGCGCCGAGGTGGAGGTGACCGAGCCCACCGGGCCGGACACCCTGGTGTTCGTCAACCTCAACCAGACCAAGGTCTGCTGCCGCCTCGCGCCGGACCAGGTGCCGCAGGTCGGCGCCAGCCTGGCGCTGCGCTTCGAGCCGAGCCGGGTGCTGCTGTTCGACGCGCAGAGCGGCGAGCGCCTGCTGGCAAAGAAGCGCCAGGCCGGTGACGGCAAGGTCGCGCAGTTGAAGAGAGGTTGATCGTCCAGCCCGGATGCAATCCGGTACTGCCCAGCCGCCCGGGAGTGCATCCGGGCCACGCTGCAGCAGGGCAACGAAACCGCCGCTGCGGCGGTAATTCGCAGCATCGCTCAATAACAACAATCAGGAGCAACGATGAAGACCACACAGCAACGCCTCACCTGTTCACTCGGCGTCCCCTGCGTGCTGGCGCTGGCCATGACCACGCCGCAGGTGCAGGCCGTCGAATTCAGCGGTTACGTGCGCAGCGGCATCGGTGGCGCGGATACCGGCGGCACCCAGCAATGCTTCCAGCTGCCGGGGGCGCAATCGAAGTACCGCCTGGGCAACGAGTGCGAGCAGTACGCCGAGCTGGACCTGCGCCAGGACCTGCTGCGGCTCGATGATGGTTCGGTGATCAGCGTCGAGGGCATGGCGCAGCTCTACAACCAGTACGGGCACACGCCCAAGTTCACCGGTGACTACGGCTTCGCGCGGATGAATCAGATGTACGCGGAATGGAGCAACATGCCGGCCCTCAATGGCGGTTCGCTGTGGGCCGGGCGACGTTTCTACAAGCGTAACGACATCCACATCTCCGACTTCTACTACTGGAACCAGAGCGCCACCGGCTTCGGTATCGACGAGATGGTCATCGGTGATCTCAAGTACAGCTACGTGTTCTCGCGCAAGGACAACTACGATCAGGAGCCCTACATCAACCGCCACGACTTCAACGTCGGTGGTTTCAAGGTCAATCCGGGTGGCGAGCTGGAAGTCGGCGTCAGCTACATCGACAAGCCGGACAGCACCGACGGCCACAGCGGCTGGGCGGTGACCGCGCAGCACAAGCAGCAGGACGTCCTCGGCGGCGTCAATACCTTCGCCCTGCAGTACGGGCGTGGGCCGGGCACCGGCCTGGGATACACCGGCGATCCGACCCTGGACAACAGCAGTAGCAGCTGGCGGCTGGTGGAGTTCTTCGACTTCCAGCTGACCCCGCGTCTCGGTGGCCAGGTGCAGCTGGTGTATCAGAAGGACAAGCGCCCGGATGGCGCGGACCAGAACTGGCTGTCCGTCGGTGGCCGTACCAGCTATGCCTTCACCGAGCAGTTCAAGCTGGTGGGCGAGCTCGGCCGCGATCAGGTCGAGGCTCCCGGTGGTACGCGCAAACTGACCAAGTTCACCATCGCGCCGACCTGGTCGCCGGCCGGCCCGGGCTTCTGGCAGCGCCCGGAAATTCGCCTGTACTACACCTACGCCAGCTGGAACAAGGCGGCGCAACGGGCCGCCAACCTGCTGGCCGACGGCTCGGCACTGTCCGAGAACGGCGCCTTCGGCAGCGCCCGCAACGGCTCCAACTTCGGGGTGCAGGTGGAGTACTGGTGGAAGTAGGGCCCGCCCCCTGGTTGCCTGGGTGGTGGATGAAAAGAGCGTCATCCACCCTACGGGCATGGATGGCTGGATGGCGAGGCGTAGGGTGGATCGCGTTTCATCGATCCACCGTGGCTGCCTGGGTGGTGGATGAAAAGAGCGTCATCCACCCTA
>NZ_SUKD01000043.1:0-15518 GCF_013357275.1 Pseudomonas sp. BMW13
AGCGGTCAGAGTGGTCTTACCGTGGTCAACGTGACCGATGGTGCCGACGTTGACGTGCGGTTTGTTACGTTCGAATTTTTCCTTAGCCACGACAGTAAACCTCTTACTTAAAGGGCGGGATTAGCCTTGTTTTTTAACCAGTGCTTCGACGATGTTCGCCGGAGCCTCTGCGTACTTGGAGAATTCCATGGAGTAGCTGGCGCGACCCTGGGACATGGAACGAACGTCGGTAGCGTAACCAAACATCTCGCCCAGCGGAACTTCAGCACGGATGACCTTGCCGGAGACCGAATCTTCCATACCCTGGATCAGACCACGACGACGGTTCAGGTCACCCATCACGTCACCCATGTAATCCTCAGGAGTCACCACTTCCACTTTCATGATCGGCTCGAGCACCTTGCCGCCACCCTTCTGGGCCAGCTGCTTGGTCGCCATGGAGGCAGCGATCTTGAACGCCATCTCGTTGGAGTCGACGTCGTGGTAGGAACCATCGAACACGGTAGCCTTCAGGCCGATCAGCGGATAGCCGGCGACGACGCCGTTCTTCATCTGCTCTTCGATACCCTTCTGGATAGCCGGGATGTATTCCTTCGGTACCACACCACCAACGACCTCGTTAGTGAACACCAGGCCTTCAGTGATGTTGCCCTTGTCGTCCACGTCCGGAGTCGAGAAGCGAATCCAGCAGTGACCGAACTGACCGCGACCACCGGACTGACGAACGAACTTGCCTTCGATCTCGACAGCGTCCTTGGTGATGGTTTCACGGTAGGAAACCTGCGGCTTACCGATGTTGGCTTCAACGTTGAACTCGCGCTTCATGCGGTCAACGAGAATGTCCAGGTGCAGCTCACCCATACCGGAGATGATGGTCTGACCGGTTTCCTCGTCAGTCTTGACGCGGAACGACGGGTCTTCCTGAGCGAGTTTGCCCAGAGCGATACCCATCTTCTCCTGGTCAGCCTTGGTTTTCGGCTCTACAGCTACCGAAATCACCGGCTCCGGGAAGTCCATACGCTCGAGGATGATCTGCTTCTCGGGATCGCACAGGGTCTCACCAGTGGTGACGTCCTTCATGCCGATCAGAGCAGCGATGTCACCAGCGCGTACTTCTTTGATCTCTTCACGCTGGTTGGCGTGCATCTGCACCATACGACCAACGCGCTCTTTCTTGCCCTTCACGGAGTTGATGACCGACTGGCCAGACTCCAGAACGCCCGAGTAGACGCGAACGAAGGTCAGGGTGCCGACGAACGGGTCGGTCGCGATCTTGAACGCCAGAGCCGAGAACGGCTCGTTGTCGTCCGCGTGACGCTCGTCGTAGTCCGACTCTTCCATCTGCTCTTTCGGCTTCTCGGCCAGATCCGGGTGGATACCCTTGATCGCCGGGATCTCGGTCGGAGCAGGCAGGAAGTCGATGACAGCGTCCAGAACCAGGGGAACGCCCTTGTTCTTGAACGAAGAACCGCAGACAGCAGGAACGATCTCGCTCGCCAGAGTACGGGCGCGCAGACCAGCCTTGATGTCGTCGACGGACAGGTCACCTTCTTCGAGGTACTTGTTCATCAGCTCTTCGTTGGCCTCGGCAGCAGCCTCGACCATGTTGGAGCGCCATTCGTTGGCCAGGTCCACCAGCTCCGCAGGAATCTCTTCCTCGCGATAGGTAGTGCCTTTGTCGTCATCGTTCCAGTAGATGGCTTTCATCTTGATCAGGTCGACCTGACCCTGGAAGTTGTCCTCGGCACCGATGGCGATCTGGATTGGAACCGGGGTGTGACCCAGACGGTTCTTGATCTGACCGACGACGCGCAGGAAGTTGGCACCGGCACGGTCCATCTTGTTCACGTAGACGATACGCGGAACACCGTACTTGTTGGCCTGACGCCATACGGTTTCGGACTGCGGCTCAACGCCCGAAGTACCACAGAACACGACGACGGCACCGTCGAGTACGCGCAGGGAGCGCTCTACTTCGATGGTGAAGTCAACGTGACCGGGGGTATCGATGACGTTTACGCGGTACTTGTCGTACTGACGACGAGAACCTTCCCAGAAGGTGGTGATCGCAGCAGAAGTAATGGTAATACCACGCTCCTGCTCCTGAACCATCCAGTCGGTGGTCGCGGCGCCATCATGCACCTCGCCCATCTTGTGGCTCAGGCCTGTGTAGAACAGGATCCGCTCGGTAGTGGTGGTCTTGCCCGCGTCAACGTGGGCACAGATACCGATGTTACGGTAGCGGTTAATTGCTGTATTACGAGCCATAAAGCCCTCGCAAGGTTAGTGGAGCCGGAATTAGAAGCGGTAGTGCGAGAAAGCCTTGTTGGCTTCAGCCATACGGTGCACGTCTTCACGCTTCTTGACAGCAGCGCCTTTGCCTTCAGCAGCATCCAGCAACTCACCAGCCAGACGCAGAGCCATGGACTTCTCACCACGCTTGCGCGCGTAGTCCACCAGCCAGCGCATGGCCAGAGCGTTACGACGGGACGGACGAACTTCGACCGGAACCTGGTAGGTAGCACCGCCTACACGGCGGGACTTGACTTCGACCAGCGGAGCGATGGCGTCGAGAGCTTTCTCGAAGATCTCCAGGGGATCGCTGTTCTTGCGTGCTTTGACAGTGTCCAGAGCACCGTAAACGATGCGCTCGGCCACGGCCTTCTTGCCGCTTTCCATCACGTGGTTCATGAATTTGGCGAGGATCTGGCTTCCGTATTTCGGATCGTCCAGGATCTCACGCTTGGCTGCTACACGACGTCTTGGCATTGATAAGCCCTCAAACGGTCTTCAGGTTAGCTCGGGACCAACGGTGAACACCGCGCCCGACCTTACTCTTATCGACTCAACTAAATAAAAAGGATCAAGCGGCCTTATTTCGGACGCTTGGTACCGTACTTGGAACGACCCTGCTTACGGTCTTTGACGCCGGAGGTATCCAGCGAACCACGCACGGTGTGGTAGCGCACACCCGGAAGGTCTTTTACACGACCGCCACGGATCAGCACGACGCTGTGCTCTTGCAGGTTGTGGCCTTCACCGCCGATGTACGAAGACACTTCGTAGCCGTTGGTCAGACGCACGCGGCATACTTTACGCAGTGCCGAGTTAGGTTTCTTCGGCGTGGTGGTGTACACGCGGGTGCACACGCCACGACGCTGCGGGCAGTTCTGCAGCGCAGGCACGTCGGATTTCTCGACGATGCGCTTACGCGGCTGACGTACCAGCTGGTTGATAGTTGCCATCTACTAGCTCCACTGTTGTCTTTCGACGCTCACAAATAAAGATGGCAGAGCCAAACGCCCTGCCAAATTTAGGGGTGCATGAGTCTAAAGAGACTCACGCCCCCAGTCAAGGCAAAGCCCCGCCAGCGAACTGACGGGGCTTCGACTCAATTTCCGCTGGAGTTCAGCGCTTCGGTCAGTGCGGCTTCGACCTCACTGGCGCTGACGCGGACCGGCTTGTCGGCATCACGCTTGCGCTTGCGCTCGCTGTGATAGGCCAGGCCGGTACCAGCCGGGATCAGACGACCCACGACCACGTTCTCTTTCAGGCCACGCAGGTAGTCGCGCTTGCCAGTAACCGCCGCCTCGGTGAGGACGCGGGTGGTTTCCTGGAAGGAAGCCGCCGAGATGAACGACTCGGTGGACAGCGACGCCTTGGTGATACCCAGCAGTACGCGGGTGTACTTGGCGATGAACTTGTCTTCCTCGGCCAGACGCTCGTTCTCGCCCAGAACCTGGGTGAGCTCCATCTGGTCGCCCTTGATGAAGGACGAATCGCCGGACTCGCTGACTTCGACCTTGCGCAGCATCTGACGCAGGATGGTCTCGATGTGCTTGTCGTTGATCTTCACGCCCTGCAGACGGTAAACGTCCTGGATCTCGTTGACGATGTACTTGGCCAGCGCGCTGACGCCCAGCAGACGCAGGATGTCGTGCGGATCGCTCGGACCGTCGGAGATGACTTCACCCTTGTTGACCTGTTCACCTTCGAACACGTTCAGGTGACGCCACTTCGGAATCAGCTCCTCGTACGGATCGCTGCCATCGGTCGGAGTGATGACCAGACGGCGCTTGCCCTTGGTCTCCTTGCCGAACGAGATGGTGCCGCTGATCTCCGCCAGGATCGAAGCTTCCTTCGGACGACGGGCTTCGAACAGGTCGGCAACGCGCGGCAGACCACCGGTGATGTCGCGGGTCTTCGAGGTTTCCTGCGGGATACGGGCGATAACGTCACCGACCGCGATCTGCGCACCATCCGCCACGCCGACCAGGGCGTTGGCAGGCAGGAAGTACTGGGCCGGTACGTCGGTACCCGGCAGCAGCAGTTCCTTGCCGTTGGCGTCGACCATCTTGATGGCCGGACGAATGTCCTTGCCAGCAGCCGGACGATCCTTCGGATCCATCACCTCGATGTTGGTCAGACCGGTCAGTTCGTCGGTCTGGCGCTTGATGGTGATGCCCTCCTCCATGCCGACGAAGGTCACGATACCCTTCATTTCGGTCACGATCGGGTGGGTGTGCGGGTCCCACTTGGCGACGATGGCGCCAGCGTCGACCTTGTCGCCTTCCTTCACGGAAATCACAGCACCGTACGGCAGCTTGTAGCGCTCGCGCTCACGACCGAACTCGTCGGCCACGGCCAGCTCACCGGAACGGGAAACCGCTACCAGGTTGCCGTCGACACGCTCGACGTGCTTCAGGTTGTGCAGACGGATCGCACCACCGTTCTTCACCTGGACGCTGTCGGCAGCCGAGGTACGGCTTGCAGCACCACCGATGTGGAAGGTACGCATGGTCAGCTGGGTACCCGGCTCACCGATCGACTGGGCAGCGATAACGCCGACCGCCTCACCGATGTTGACCTGGTGACCACGGGCCAGATCGCGGCCGTAGCACGCGGAGCAGATGCCGTAGCGGGTTTCGCAGGTGATCGGCGAACGCACGACCACTTCGTCGACGCTGTTCAGCTCGATGAACTCGACCCACTGCTCGTCGATCAGGGTACCGGCCGGCACGATGATCTCGTCGCTGCCCGGCTTCGGCACGTCCTTGGCGATGACACGACCCAGAACGCGCTCACCGAGCGGCTCGACCACGTCGCCGCCTTCGATGTGCGGGGTCATCAGCAGACCATGTTCGGTGCCGCAGTCGACCTCGGTCACCACCAGATCCTGGGCCACGTCGACCAGACGACGGGTCAGGTAACCGGAGTTCGCGGTCTTCAGTGCGGTATCCGCCAGACCTTTACGAGCACCGTGGGTGGAGATGAAGTACTGCAGAACCGACAGACCTTCACGGAAGTTCGCCGTGATCGGCGTTTCGATGATGGAACCGTCAGGCTTGGCCATCAGACCACGCATACCGGCCAGCTGACGAATCTGGGCGGCGGAACCCCGCGCACCGGAGTCGGCCATCATGTACATGGAGTTGAAGGACTCCTGCTCGACGGTCTTGCCTTCGCGATCGACCACCGGCTCTTTCGAGAGGTTGGCCATCATCGCCTTGGAGACTTCGTCGTTGGCCTTCGACCACAGGTCGATCACCTTGTTGTACTTCTCGCCCTGGGTAACCAGGCCGGAGGCGTACTGCGATTCGATTTCCTTCACTTCCTCGGTGGCGGCATCGATGATGCGCGCCTTTTCATCCGGGATGACGAAGTCGTTCACGCCGATCGACACACCGGAGATGGTCGAGTAGGCGAAACCGGTGTACATCAGCTGGTCGGCGAAGATGACGGTGTCCTTCAGACCCACGGTGCGGTAGCACTGGTTGATCAGCTTGGAGATCGCCTTCTTCTTCATCGGCTGGTTGACCACGTCGTAGGACAGGCCGGCCGGTACCACCTGGAACAGCAGCGCGCGGCCGACAGTGGTGTCGACGATGCGGGTGTTCTTGCTGATCGAACCGTCTTTCTCTTTGACGGTTTCGTTGATACGCACTTTCACACGGGCGTGCAGGGACGCTTCGCCGGCGCGGAACACGCGGTCGACTTCCTGCAGGTCGGCGAAGACGCGACCTTCACCCTTGGCGTTCACCGCTTCACGGGTCATGTAGTACAGACCCAGAACCACGTCCTGCGACGGTACGATGATCGGCTCGCCGTTGGCGGGCGAGAGGATGTTGTTGGTCGACATCATCAGCGCGCGCGCTTCCAGCTGGGCCTCGAGGGTCAGCGGCACGTGCACGGCCATCTGGTCACCGTCGAAGTCGGCGTTGTACGCGGCGCAGACCAGCGGGTGCAGCTGGATGGCCTTGCCTTCGATCAGAACCGGCTCGAACGCCTGGATACCCAGACGGTGCAGGGTCGGTGCACGGTTGAGCAGCACGGGATGTTCGCGGATGACTTCGGCGAGAACGTCCCAGACCTCGGGCAGTTCGCGCTCGACCATCTTCTTGGCCGCCTTGATGGTGGTCGCCAGACCACGGGCTTCCAGCTTGCCGAAGATGAACGGCTTGAACAGTTCCAGAGCCATCTTCTTCGGCAGACCGCACTGGTGCAGGCGCAGGGTCGGGCCCACGGTAATAACGGAACGACCGGAGTAGTCCACGCGCTTACCGAGCAGGTTCTGACGGAAGCGACCTTGCTTACCCTTGATCATGTCGGCCAGCGACTTCAGCGGACGCTTGTTCGAGCCGGTGATGGCGCGACCGCGACGGCCGTTGTCGAGCAGGGCGTCGACCGCTTCCTGCAGCATGCGCTTTTCGTTGCGCACGATGATGTCCGGCGCCGACAGATCGAGCAGGCGCTTCAGACGGTTGTTACGGTTGATCACGCGGCGATACAGATCGTTCAGATCCGAAGTCGCGAAGCGGCCACCATCCAGCGGCACCAGCGGACGCAGGTCCGGCGGCAGAACCGGCAGAACGGTCAGGACCATCCACTCCGGCAGGTTGCCGGAGTCCTTGAAGGCTTCCATCAGCTTCAGGCGCTTGGACAGCTTCTTGATCTTGGTCTCGGAGTTGGTCTGCGGAATCTCTTCACGCAGGCGACCGATCTCGTGATCCAGGTCGATGGCGTGCAGCAGCTCGCGCACGGCTTCGGCGCCCATGCGCGCGTCGAAGTCGTCACCGAACTCTTCGAGGGCTTCGAAGTACTGCTCGTCGTTCAGCAGCTGCCCCTTCTCGAGGGTGGTCATGCCCGGATCGATCACCACGTAGCTCTCGAAGTAGAGCACGCGCTCGATGTCACGCAGGGTCATGTCCATCAGCAGGCCGATACGGGACGGCAGCGACTTCAGGAACCAGATGTGGGCGACCGGCGAGGCCAGTTCGATGTGCGCCATGCGCTCACGACGAACCTTGGCCAGCGCGACTTCAACGCCGCACTTCTCGCAGATCACACCGCGGTGCTTGAGGCGCTTGTACTTGCCGCACAGGCACTCGTAGTCCTTGACCGGGCCAAAGATCTTGGCGCAGAACAGGCCGTCGCGCTCTGGCTTGAAGGTACGGTAGTTGATGGTTTCCGGCTTTTTAACTTCACCGAACGACCACGAACGGATCATCTCAGGCGAGGCCAACCCGATGCGGATGGCGTCGAACTCTTCGATCTGACCCTGGTTTTTCAGCAAATTCAGTAGGTCTTTCAAGGCCTTTCCTCCTGGCGGAGCGGAGAGCGGGCTAACCGCCCCGCTCTCCTCACGTCGCGTGTTATTCGGTTTCCAGATCGATGTCGATGCCGAGCGAACGGATCTCTTTGATCAGCACGTTGAAGGACTCGGGCATGCCCGGCTCCATGCGGTGATCGCCATCCACGATGTTCTTGTACATCTTGGTACGGCCGTTCACGTCGTCCGACTTCACGGTCAGCATTTCCTGCAGGGTGTAGGCGGCACCGTAGGCTTCCAGCGCCCAGACCTCCATCTCCCCGAAACGCTGACCACCGAACTGCGCCTTACCACCCAGCGGCTGCTGGGTAACCAGGCTGTAGGAACCAGTGGAACGCGCGTGCATCTTGTCGTCCACCAGGTGGTTCAGTTTGAGCATGTACATGTAGCCGACGGTGGTCGGGCGCTCGAACTGGTTACCAGTACGACCGTCGAACAGACGCATCTGGCCGCTTTCCGGCAGATCAGCCAGCTTCAGCATGGCCTTGATCTCGGTTTCCTTGGCACCGTCGAACACGGCAGTCGCCATCGGCACGCCGCCTTTCAGGTTCTTCGCCAGCTCGAGGATCTCGTTGTCGGAGAACTCGTCGAGGTTTTCCTGACGACCGCCGATCTCGTTGTAGATCTCGGCGAGGAACTTGCGCAGCTCAGCGATCTTGCGCTGCTCTTCGAGCATGCGGTTGATCTTCTCGCCCAGGCCCTTGGCCGCCAGGCCCAGGTGGGTTTCGAGGATCTGACCGACGTTCATACGCGACGGTACGCCCAGCGGGTTGAGGACGATGTCGACCGGCGTACCGTTGGCGTCGTGCGGCATGTCTTCGACCGGCATGATCACCGAGACCACACCCTTGTTACCGTGACGACCGGCCATCTTGTCACCCGGCTGGATGCGACGGCGGATGGCCAGGTAGACCTTGACGATCTTCAGTACGCCCGGAGCCAGGTCATCGCCCTGCTGCAGCTTGCGCTTCTTGTCTTCGAACTTGTCGTCGAGCAGCTGACGGCGGTCGGAGATGTAGGCCTGGGCCTTCTCCAACTGCTCGTTCAGCGCGTCGTCGGCCATGCGCAGCTTGAACCACTGACCACGCTCGAGGCCGTCGAGGAACTCGTCGGTGACCGCGCTGCCTTTCTTCAGGCCGGCGCCGCCTTCGGCGATGGCACCCACCAGAGCGGAACGCAGACGCTCGAAGGTCGCGCCTTCGACGATGCGGAACTCTTCGTTCAGATCCTTGCGGATCTCGTCGAGCTGCTCTTTCTCGATGGCCAGGGCACGGCTGTCGCGCTCGACACCATCACGGGTGAAGACCTGTACGTCGATGACGGTACCCTTGGTGCCGGTCGGCACGCGCAGGGAGGTGTCCTTCACGTCGGACGCCTTCTCACCGAAGATCGCACGCAGCAGCTTCTCTTCCGGAGTCAGCTGGGTCTCGCCTTTCGGGGTGACCTTGCCGACCAGGATGTCGCCCGGGCCGACTTCGGCGCCGACGTAGACGATACCGGCTTCGTCCAGCTTGTTCAGTGCAGCCTCACCAACGTTCGGGATATCCGAGGAGATTTCCTCTGGGCCGAGCTTGGTGTCACGCGCCACACAGGTCAGTTCCTGGATGTGGATGGTGGTGAAGCGGTCTTCCTGAACCACGCGCTCGGACAGGCAGATGGAGTCTTCGAAGTTGAAGCCGTTCCACGGCATGAACGCAACGCGCATGTTCTGACCTAGCGCCAGTTCACCCATGTCGGTGGACGGGCCGTCAGCCATGATGTCGCCACGCGCAACCTGATCCCCCTTGCTCACCAGCGGACGCTGGTTGATGCAGGTGTTCTGGTTGGAGCGGGTGTACTTGGTCAGGTTGTAGATGTCGACACCGGCTTCGCCAGTTTCGACTTCGTCATCATTGACGCGAACCACGATACGGCTGGCGTCGACCGAGTCGATCACACCACCGCGACGGGCCACGACGCAGACACCGGAGTCACGGGCGACGTTGCGCTCCATGCCGGTACCTACCAGCGGCTTGTCGGCGCGCAGGGTGGGTACAGCCTGACGCTGCATGTTCGAACCCATGAGTGCACGGTTGGCGTCGTCGTGCTCGAGGAACGGAATCAGCGAGGCAGCGACGGAAACAACCTGCTTCGGCGAAACGTCCATCAGGGTGACGTCTTCCGGCGCCTTCACGGTGAATTCGTTCAGGTGACGTACGGCAACCAGCTCGTCGACCAGCTCACCCTTGTCGTTCAGGGTGGCGGAGGCCTGGGCGATCACGTGATCGGCTTCTTCGATGGCCGACAGGAACACGATGTCGTTGGTGACCTTGCCTTCCTTGACCACGCGGTACGGGCTTTCCAGGAAGCCGTACTGGTTGGTGCGGGCGTAGGCAGCCAGCGAGTTGATCAGACCGATGTTCGGACCTTCAGGCGTCTCGATCGGGCACACACGGCCGTAGTGGGTCGGGTGTACGTCGCGGACTTCGAAGCCGGCGCGCTCACGGGTCAGACCACCTGGGCCGAGTGCGGATACGCGGCGCTTGTGGGTGATCTCGGAGAGCGGGTTGTTCTGGTCCATGAACTGGGAAAGCTGGCTGGAACCGAAGAACTCCTTCACCGCCGCCGCAACCGGCTTGGCGTTGATCAGGTCCTGCGGCATCAGGCCTTCGCTTTCGGCCATCGACAGACGTTCCTTGACCGCGCGCTCGACACGCACCAGGCCCACGCGGAACTGGTTCTCGGCCATCTCGCCGACGCAACGTACGCGACGGTTACCCAGGTGGTCGATGTCATCGACGATGCCTTTGCCGTTACGGATGTCGACCAGGGTCTTCAGTACGGCAACGATGTCTTCCTTGCTCAGCACGCCCGAACCTTCGATCTCGGTACGACCGATACGACGGTTGAACTTCATGCGGCCGACGGCGGACAGGTCGTAACGCTCGGCGCTGAAGAACAGGTTGTTGAACAGGGTCTCGGCTGCGTCCTTGGTTGGCGGCTCGCCCGGACGCATCATGCGGTAGATCTCGACCAGCGCTTCCAGCTGATTGGTGGTGCTGTCGATCTTCAGGGTGTCGCTGATGAACGGACCACAGTCGATATCGTTGGTGTACAGGGTCTCGAAGCGGACAACCTGTGCCTTGGACATCTTGACCAGCAGGTCGGCGGTCAGCTCGGTGTTGCACTCGGCGATGATTTCGCCGGTGGCCGGATGCACGACGGCCTTGGCAGTGGTGCGGCCAATGACGTACTCGAGCGGAACGTCCAGCTCTTTGATGCCAGCCTTGTCCAGCTGGTTGATGTGGCGGGCAGTGATACGACGGCCCTGCTCCACGATCACCTTGCCGCTGCCGTCCTTGATGTCCAGGACCGCGACTTCACCGCGCAGGCGCTGAGGCACGAGCTCCAGGCTCAGGCCTTCGCTCTTAACGTGGTAGACGTTGGTGTCGTAGAAGGCATCCAGCACTTCCTCGGTGCTGTAGCCGAGCGCGCGCAGCAGGACGGACGCCGGCAGTTTGCGGCGACGGTCGATACGCACGAATACCGCGTCCTTCGGGTCGAACTCGAAGTCCAGCCAGGAACCGCGGTAAGGGATGATGCGAGCGGAGTACAGCAGCTTGCCCGAGCTGTGGGTCTTGCCACGGTCGTGGTCGAAGAACACGCCCGGCGAGCGGTGCAGCTGGGAAACGATCACACGCTCGGTACCGTTGATGACGAAGGTACCGTTCTCGGTCATGAGCGGGATTTCGCCCATGTACACTTCCTGCTCTTTGATGTCCTTGATCGCTTTGTTCGACGATTCTTTGTCGAAAATGATCAGACGCACCTTCACGCGCAGCGGCACGGCGAAGGTCACGCCACGCAGGACGCACTCCTTGACGTCGAACGCCGGATCGCCCAGGCGATAGCCGACGTACTCCAGAGCGGCGTTGCCGGAGTAGCTGATGATCGGGAATACCGATTTGAAGGCCGCATGCAGGCCGATGTCACGGAACTGTTCCTTGCTCGCCCCTTGCTGCAGGAATTCGCGATAGGAATCCAGCTGGATGGCCAGGAGGTAAGGCACATCCATGACATCCGGCAACTTGCTAAAGTCCTTGCGGATACGTTTTTTCTCAGTGTATGAGTAAGCCATCAGCGTTCCCCAGCTTGGTCACCTGCTTATTTGGCCAGCGCCGGCGGCGATGACCAGAAAATCGTGCAAACCCTCGGTTTGCGGCCGCCTCTCGGGCGGGATCTTCCCGATCCCAGGCTGACTGACGAACAGCCAACCTAGAACGGAAAAAGGCCGGTGGCAAAAGCCACCAGCCATCAGCCTTGTGCGAGTCGCTCGGGCTGTAGACGCAAGGTGCGAACTTACTTGAGCTCGACCTTGGCGCCTGCTTCTTCCAGGGCTTTCTTGGCAGCTTCGGCTTCTTCTTTCGAAGCGCCTTCCTTGACCACGCCCGGGGCGCCGTCAACGACAGCCTTGGCTTCTTTCAGGCCCAGACCGGTCAGCTCGCGAACAGCCTTGATCACGTTCACTTTCTTGTCGCCAGCTTCAGCCAGAACGATGGTGAACTCGGTTTGCTCTTCAGCAGCCGGAGCAGCAGCAGCCGGACCGGCAGCAACAGCAGCAGCAGCGGTAACGCCGAAGGTTTCTTCCATCGCTTTGATCAGCTCAACGATTTCCATAACGGATTTCTGGCCGATAGCTTCGATGATTTGCTCGTTAGTCAGGGACATGACTATCAATTCCTGTATTGGGGTGACGGCCTTACGCGACCATCAAATTAAACATGTGATTTCGAAAGTGCTTACGCGGCCTTAGGCAGCAGCAGCTTCTTTCTGGTCGCGAATAGCTGCCAGCGTGCGAGCGAGTTTGCTGGTGGCGCCTTGAATCACGCTCATCAGCTGGGCAATGCCCTCTTCGCGGGTCGGCAGGCTTGCCAGTACGTCGATCTGGTTTGCTGCGAGGAACTGGCCCTCGAACGCAGCTGCCTTGATCTCGAACTTGTCCTGACCCTTGGCGAAATCCTTGAAGATACGGGCAGCAGCGCCCGGATGTTCGTTGGAGAACGCGATCAGGGTCGGGCCTTTGAACACGTCGTTGAGCACGTCGAACTGAGTGCCTTCAACAGCGCGCTTGAGCAGGGTGTTACGTACGACTTTCACGTACACACCAGCCGCTCGGGCCTCTTTACGGAGTCCGGTCATTGCGCCGACGGTCACGCCACGGGCATCAGCCACGACAGCGGACAGACCGGCTTTGGCAGCCTCGTTGACTTCAGCGACGATGGCCTTCTTGTCTTCGAGTTTAATTGCCACGGGTTTACTCCTGGATGTTACCGTTTCGTCCGACATGGGCCGGACGGCGTTTTGGTGTCTGATTCGGTATGAATCGGGAGCACCATCTGCGTAGGCTCAGGGAGATCGCTCTCTCTGCTTTAAAGCTTGCGCCACCTACGGTCTTGGATAGCCCCCGCCAGGCAGGGACCCCAATTTTTTCAAAGCCGGCAGCACAAGGCTGCCGGCTCAATCACTTACGCGTCGAGCGAAGCCTGATCGATGATCAGACCAGGACCCATGGTGGTGCTCAGGGTCACACGCTTGACGTAGATGCCTTTCGAAGTCGACGGCTTCAGACGCTTCAGGTCAGCCAGCAGGGCTTCCACGTTCTGCTTCAGCGCGGTGGCTTCGAAGCCGACCTTGCCAACGGAGGTGTGGATGATGCCGTTCTTGTCGGTACGGAAACGCACCTGACCAGCCTTGGCATTCTTGACCGCGGTAGCGACGTCCGGAGTCACGGTGCCGACTTTCGGGTTCGGCATCAGACCGCGCGGGCCGAGAACCTGACCCAGCTGGCCAACAACGCGCATGGCGTCCGGGGAAGCGATGACGACGTCGTAGTTCAGGTCGCCGGCTTTCATTTCGGCAGCCAGATCGTCCATACCTACCTTGTCGGCACCAGCAGCCAGAGCGGCTTCAGCGCCCGGACCCTGGGTGAACACGGCAACGCGAACGCTTTTACCGGTGCCGTTCGGCAGAACGGTGGCGCCACGAACGACCTGGTCGGATTTACGCGGGTCTACGCCCAGGTTCACGGCGACGTCGAAGGACTCGGTGAACTTGACAGCAGACAGCTCGGCCAGCAGGCCGGCAGCTTCTTCGAAGGTGTAGGCCTTGCCGGCTTCAACCTTGGCCGCAATGGCCTTTTGGCGCTTGGTCAACTTAGCCATTACACACCCTCCACGTTCAGGCCCATGCTACGAGCGGAGCCGGCGATGGTGCGCACGGCCGCATCCAGGTCAGCGGCAGTCAGATCGGCCTGCTTGGTCTTGGCGATCTCTTCCAGCTGAGCACGGGTAACGGTGCCTACTTTGACGGTGTTCGGGCGAGCGGAGCCGCTGCTCAGGCCAGCGGCCTTCTTCAGCAGTACCGATGCCGGGGTGCTCTTGGTTTCAAAGGTGAAGCTACGGTCGCTGTAAACGGTGATGATCACAGGAGTCGGCAGACCAGGTTCCATGCCCTGAGTCTTGGCGTTGAACGCCTTGCAGAATTCCATGATGTTGACACCGTGCTGACCCAGAGCCGGACCAACGGGTGGCGACGGGTTTGCCTGACCGGCTTTAACCTGCAGCTTGATATAAGCCTGAATTTTCTTAGCCATTAGCTACTCCAATTTCGGGTTCGAACGCCTGACGGCTCCCCGAGGTTACTTACGCATTTATCCCAGTGACGACAAAACCCCGCAGCCTAAGGCTGCGGGGTGTGGGATGCTTATGTCAGTTATGCCTTCTCGACCTGACTGAACTCCAGCTCGACCGGGGTGGAGCGACCGAAGATGGTCACTGCAACCTGGATACGGCTCTTCTCGTAATTCACTTCTTCGACCACACCACCGAAATCGGCGAACGGGCCATCGACAACACGAACCATCTCGCCCGGCTCGAACAGCGTCTTCGGCTTGGGCTTGTCGCCGTTATCGGCAACACGACGGAGAATGGCTTCAGCTTCTTTCTCGGTGATCGGCGCCGGCTTGTCGGCAGTACCACCAATGAAGCCCATGACGCGCGGCGTATCCTTGATCAAGTGCCAAGTCGCCTCGTTCATTTCCATCTGGACCAGAACATAGCCAGGGAAGAACTTGCGCTCACTCTTGCGCTTCTGACCGTTGCGCATCTCGACCACTTCTTCAGTGGGCACGAGAATTTCGCCGAATTCATCTTCCATTCCAGCGAGTTTCACGCGCTCGATCAGCGAGCGCATCACATGCTTCTCGTAACCCGAGTAGGCATGCACGACGTACCAACGCTTAGCCACGAGACACCCTTAACCAACAATCAGGGAAACAAGCCAACCGAGCAGGGAATCGAGCCCCCACAACAGCAGCGCCATTACCAGGACAACCGCGACCACGATCAATGTGGTCTGCGTGGTTTCCTGACGGGTCGGCCAAACAACTTTACGAATCTCGACGCGAGCTTCTTTCAGCAGAACCGCGAACGCCTGGCCACGAGCAGTCTGAAACGCCACGAAGGCAGCAACAGCACCCAGAGCAACCAGACCCAGAACACGATACAGAACCGGCTCAGCAGAGAAGTACTGATTACCTACGACACCCACAACAACCAGGGCAGCGACAACCAGCCACTTGACCAGATCAAAGCGAGAGTCTTTGGCTTCAGCCTTAACATTCATTCGAGAAGATCCTGTGAAAGACACGCCAGATTCGTTAGAAAATGGCAGGTCAGGAGGGAATCGAACCCCCAACCTGCGGTTTTGGAGACCGCCGCTCTGCCAATTGAGCTACTGACCTAAAGCAAAATCAGGCCGACCATTATGCCGGCCTGAGAGGAACAGATCAACCGATTACTCGACGATCTTGGCAACCACGCCGGCGCCGACGGTACGACCGCCTTCGCGGATCGCGAAGCGCAGGCCGTCT
>NZ_SUKD01000044.1:0-4193 GCF_013357275.1 Pseudomonas sp. BMW13
GGCCAGCAGTTCGAGGTTGGCTTCGATGCGGTCGGCGATCTTCAGCAGGATGTGCGAACGCTCCTGCACGCTGGTGCGCCCCCAGGCATCGGCGGCGGCATGGGCGGCGTCCAGCGCCTTGTCGATGTCGGCGGCGTTGGAGCGGGGGAATTCGGCGATCACCGAGCCGTCGACCGGGCTGGTGTTGCTGAAGTACTGGCCGCTGAGCGGGGCGGCGAATTCACCACCGATGTAGTTGCCGTAGCGCGGCTTGAGGGTGACGACGGCGCCTGGGGTACCGGGTTTGGCATAGAGCATGAGCGTTCTCCGAAACGATGTTGTTCTAGTTGTGCGTAGCAGGTGAGCTGGGATGTCCAGCCAGGGGGGCGGCTCGGATCGAGCGACAGCGAACCCTGGGGCTCGGACCGATCATGAGCCGATTTCATCTGCGCAACTTGACCGCAAGGGCGAGGTGCTGTCGTGCAAAGTCAACTTCGTCTGCCGCTGGCGGGGCGTGTCGCAATGGGTCAACTCGGCCGCCTTGTTTTGGTGCGAGTGTTTCAAAACGACTCACTCGCCAGGCATGGCGCTGCCCTTTGATGTCGCGTCGAGGCTGGAAACGCCTGGCTGGCTGCCTCAGGGTGGTGCGGCGTGTTTCTTGCTTTCGAACAGCCATTGTCACGAAGGAGGACCTGATGAGTTCCTTTCTCTCTCAGGCCGGCGCTACGCTCGGTGCCTCGCTCCTGTCCGGTGCCCCGGCCAATGCCGGTGTGCTGGCAGCGGCGGCGAGCGGCCTGTGTGGATTCATCGAAAAGCACGGCGGTGATCCGGATCGCATTCTCGGCGTATCCGGCATCGACCCCGAGTGCCTGCGCCACCCGACCCTGAGCCTGGCGCTGCCCAACTACTGCCAGGTGCTGGAGGAGGCCGCGCACCAGTCCGGCTGTGACAACTTCGGTCTGTACTACGGTCAGCAGTTCAAGCCCCAGGCCCTTGGCCTGCTGGGCTACATCGGGCTGTGCTCGGCCACGCTCGAACAGGCGCTGATCAACTTCGCGCGGGCCTTCCCGTTGCATCAGCGCAACAGCCTGATTCGCCTGGTCGACGAGGGCGGGTGCTACCGCTTCGACTATCAGGTGCGCCATGGCGCCATTCTCAGTCGGCGGCAGGACGCCGAGTTGACCCTGGGCATGGTGCTCAACCTGGTGCGTCATGTGCTCGGCAGCCAATGGGCGCCGCGCGCCGTGCATTTCGAGCACCCGCGACCGGAGTGCTGGCACGAGCACTGTAAGGTGTTCGATGCGCCGGTGTACTTCGAGCAGCCATTCAACTCGCTGCTGATCCCCAAGCGCGGCCTGAACCGCGCCATGCCGGACAGCGATTCGGTGCTGCTGATGGTGATGCAGGATTCGCTGAACCAGATCAGCAGCCTGTGCGGCCGTGGCGAGCGGGACATGGTCAACGATGTGCGCGAGCAGATCCGTCAGCGCCTGCTGTACGGCGAGCCGGCGCTGGAGGAGGTGGCCGAGCTGCTGGGCATGACCAGCTGGTCCCTGCAGCGGCGCCTGCGCGAGCAGGGCCTGAGCTTCTCGCAACTGGTGGACAACGTGCGCCGCGAACTGGCCAACCGCTACCTGCGTGAGCCGCAGCTGCCGATCTCGCAGCTGGCCCTGTTGCTCGGCTATTCGGAAACCAGCGCGTTCTCGCGGGCCTTCCGCCGCTGGTTCGGCATCAGCCCGCGGCAGTGGCGGCGTGAAGGTGCCTGAGGCTCAGTAGGCCGCGCGGATGGCGCGCACGTCGTAGCCGTGGATGACCTGCCCGCGCATGTCGATCACCGGCACGCCGCGTCCGCCCAGGGCCTGGTAGGTGGCGCGGCCGGCGCTGTCCTTCTCGATGTCCACTTCGCGATAGGCGATGCCATCGGCGGCGAACAGTTCGCGGGTCTTGGCGCAGTAGCCGCACCAGCTGGTGGCATAGAGCACGATCTCGCCGCTGGCGGTGCTGGCCTGTGGCGGATTGAGCCAGCGCTCGAGCTTGTCCCAGTGCTGGAACAGGGCCAGGGCGGCGAGAATCAGCAGGATCTTCTTCATCGGGACACGTCCTTGTGCGGGGTGGCGGCTTGCAATTGCGCCAGAGTAAAGGGTGGCGGGCGATCCGGCCACTGCAATTGCAGGCGCTCCAGCTCACGCGCCAACAGGCTGGCCAGCAGCAGGTCGCGTAGCCAGCGCTTGTGCGCGGGGATCACGTACCAGGGCGCAGCAGCGCTGTGGCTGGCACTGAGCAGGTCGCTCCAGCGGCGCTGGCGCTCTGCGAACTGGCGATGCGACTGCAGGTCGCTGCGCTTGAGCTTCCAGCGTTTCTCCGGCCTTTCCAGGCGTTGGCGCAGGCGCTGGTACTGCTCGTCGGCGTCGATCTGCAGGTAGCACTTGAGCACATGGATGCCGCGGGCAGGCAGCTGGCGCTCGAACGCCAGCAACTCGGTCAGACGCGTGGGCAGCTCGTCCTCGCCGCACAAGCCGTCGAGCGGGTCGCAGATCAGCGCTTCGTAGTGGCTGCGGTTGAACACCCCGAGCATGCCCGGTGCCGGCAGGCGCTGGCGATAGCGTTCGAGGAAGTGTGCCTGGCGCTCCTGCGCGCTCGGCGCCTGGAAGCCGTGAATGCTCAGGCCCTGTGGGTTGCAGGCGCTCAGGACCCGGCGAATCACGCCGTCCTTGCCACTGCAGTCAGGCCCTTGCAGCACCAGCAGCAGCGCCTGGCGGCGATTGGCCCACAGGCGTGTCTGCTGGTCCTGCAGCCAGGGCCGGAGTCGTGCCAGGCGGGCCTTGGCCGCGTGCTTGTCGAGGCCGAAGGTACGCGCCGGGTCGCCTGCCAGCGGCGCCGCAACCTGGCAGCGGCAGCTCGCCAGTAGCGCGTCGCCGAGGCGCAGGTCCATCTCAGTCCTGGCGGCGCTTGAGCTGATCCTTCAGCTGGGTCGGCAGCTGGCGGATGATCAGCATGTCGCGGCCTTCGTCGTACTCCACCTTCGAGCCCAGCAGGTGCGCCTCGAAGCTGATCGACAGGCCTTCGGCGCGGCCGGTGAAGCGCTGGAACTGGCTGAGGGTGCGCTTGTCCGCCGGAAACTCCGGGGCCATGCCGTAATCCTTGTTGCGGATGTGCTCGTAGAAGGCCTTGGGACGCTCTTCATCGATCAGCCCGGAGAGCTCTTCCAGGGTGATCGGCTCGCCCATCTTGGCCTGGCCGCTGGCGTAGCCGACCAGTGTCTTGGTCTTCTCGCGGGCCTGTTCTTCGGGCAGGTCCTCGCTTTCCACGTAGTCGCTGAAGGCCTTGAGCAGGGTGCGCGTCTCGCCGGGGCCGTCGACGCCTTCCTGGCAGCCGATGAAGTCGCGGAAGTAGTCCGAGACCTTCTTGCCGTTCTTGCCCTTGATGAACGAGATGTACTGCTTGGACTGCTTGTTGTTCTGCCACTCGCTGATATTGATGCGTGCGGCCAGGTGCAGCTGGCCGAGGTCCAGGTGCTTGGCCGGGGTCACGTCCAGCGCGTCGGTGACGGCCACGCCTTCGCTGTGATGCAGCAGGGCGATGGCCAGGTAGTCGGTCATGCCCTGCTGGTAGTGGGCGAACAGCACGTGGCCGCCGGTGGACAGGTTGGACTCTTCCATCAGCTTCTGCAGCTGTTCCACGGCCTGGCGGCTGAAGGCGGTGAAGTCCTGCTCGCCATCGAGGTAGGCCTTGAGCCAGCCGCTGAAGGGGTAGGCGCCGGATTCCTCGTGGAACAGGCCCCAGGCCTTGCCCTGCTTGGCGTTGTAGCTCTCGTTGAGGTCGGCCAGGAGGTTCTCCATGGCTTGCGACGTGGCCAGCTCGCTGTCGCGGGCATGCAGCGCTGCGGGGCTGCCGTCGGGCTTCTTGTCGATCAGGTGGACGATGCAGTGACGGATCGGCATGGCGGTCTCGATGGGCAAATGAAACAGGGGCGCAGTTTACCCGAAGCGGGTGACGGATTCTGGTGCGGATGCATCGGCGCACGGTGCAGCCGCGTGGGGTGGATGTCGCCTTTTACATCCACCGTGGGTGAGTCGGCGCGGTGGATGCCGGGCTGCTCACCCGGCGTTGCCGGGCATGGTGGATCGATGAAGCGCGATCCACCCTACGGTCGCGTAGGGTGGATGTCGCTTTTTACATCCACCGTGGGTGAGTCGACGCGGTGGATGCCGGGT
>NZ_SUKD01000045.1:0-9502 GCF_013357275.1 Pseudomonas sp. BMW13
ATTGGTGGAGCTAAACGGGATCGAACCGTTGACCTCTTGCATGCCATGCAAGCGCTCTCCCAGCTGAGCTATAGCCCCATCTCGAGGACGGGGCGCATGTTAAGAGCGCCCCGATTGCCTGTCAACAACATTTTTCCTTCCGGCCCAAAGTTTTTGCCACTAGAACAACTACTTAGAGCCCACGCAGGGTAAAACCGAGCGTGACAGGCGCTTTGGCGACGGCAGCAGCAGGCAGGCTCGCGCCACAACTCAGTTGATGGCCGCCAGCAGCTTCTCCCACTCCTTGGTCTCTTTCTTCGAGGTGCCGCCGAGCAGCTCCAGGGCCTGGCGCAGGCGGAAGCGGGTCAGGTCCGGGCCGAGAATCTCCATGGCGTCGAGCACCGACACCGAGCTGGCCTGGCCGGTGATGGCGGCGAACATCAACGGCATGGCATCGCGCAGTTTCAGCTCGAGGTGCTCGACCACGGCCTGGATGCAGCCGGTGATGCGCTCCTTCTCCCACTGCCGCAGCGACTCCAGCTTCCACAGGATCAGCTGCATCAGCTGGCGAACCTGGTCAGGCGACAGCTTCTTGTGCTCGAACAGCTTGGCGTCGAGGTTCAGGCCACCGGAGAAGAAGAAGCCGGCCAGCGGTGCGATCTGGCTGAAGGTTTCCACCCTGCCCTGCACGTGCGGCGCGATCTTCATCAGGTACTCGGGATTGAGCGCCCACTTCTGCACTTCGGCGGCGAAGGTTTCCACCGGCAGCTCACGCAGCCACTGGCCGTTGAGCCAGGACAGCTTCTCCAGGTCGAAGATCGGCCCGCCGAGCGACACCCGGTTGATGTCGAAATGTTCGATCATCTCGGCCAGGGAGAACTTCTCGCGCTCGTCCGGCATCGACCAGCCCATGCGCCCCAGGTAGTTGAGCATGGCCTGCGGCAGGTAGCCCATGCGCTCGTAGAAGGTGATGCTGGTGGGGTTCTTGCGCTTGGACAGCTTGCTCTTGTCCGGATTGCGCAGCAGCGGCATGTAGCACAGCGCCGGCTGCTCCCAGCCGAAGTATTCGTACAGCTTGATCAGCTTGGGCGCCGACGGCAGCCACTCCTCGCCACGCAGCACGTGGGTGATACCCATCAGGTGGTCGTCGACCACGTTGGCCAAGAAGTAGGTCGGCAGGCCATCGGCCTTCATCAGCACCTGCATGTCCATGCGATCCCAGGGGATCTCGACATCGCCACGCAGCATGTCCGGCACCACGCAGACACCCTCGCTAGGCACCTTCATGCGCACCACGTGCGACTCGCCGGCGGCGATGCGCGCTTGCGCCTCGGCGGGCTGCAGATGCATGCAGTGGCCGTCGTAACGCGGGGTTTCCTTGTTGGCCATCTGCTGCGCGCGCACTTCATCGAGGCGCTCGGCGGAACAGAAGCACGGGAAGGCATGACCCTTGCTGACCAGCTCGTCGGAATACTTCTTGTAGATCTCGCCTCGCTCGCTCTGCCGGTACGGGCCGTGCGGACCACCGACGTCCGGGCCCTCGTCCCACTCGATACCCAGCCAGCGCAGTGCGTCGAAGATCTGCTGCTCGGACTCGCGGGTCGAACGCAGCTGGTCGGTGTCTTCGATACGCAGGATGAACTGGCCACCGTGCTGGCGAGCGAAGCACAGGTTGAACAGTGCGATGTAGGCGGTGCCGACATGGGGGTCGCCGGTCGGCGATGGCGCGATACGGGTACGAACGGTGGTCATGAATGCTCTCGGAAGGAAGACACGAGGTGTATTGATCAAGCGGGCGATGTTATCAGGCCTGCCGCCCCCGGCTCCAGCGACCCGCCACGGGTGATCGGCAAGCTGGCGATGAGGAAGTCGAGGAAGGTCTTGACCTTCATGGCCTGGAAGCGTCGTGACGGGTAGATGGCGTAGACCTCGCCCACCGGCAGGCGCGCCTCCGGCAGCAGCTCGACCAGGCGCCCGCTGCGCACCGCCTCCTCGCTGATCATGACCGGCAACCCGCAGATCCCGGCGCCAGCCAGTGCCGCCTCACGCGCGAAGGTGATGTTGTTGCAGGTCATCACCCGCTGGCAGGGCAGGTTCTCGCCCAGCAGCGGCCAGTAACGCGGCGCATCGTGCTGCAGGAGGATCGCCCGATGCCCCTCCAGCTCGGCCACGCTGCGCGGCACACCGTGCGCGGCCAGATAGGACGGACTGGCGCAGAGGCGCCGGCCACTCTCGAACAGTTTGCGCGCGATCAGGGTCGAGTCCTGCGGCTGCCCCACCTGGATGGCGATGTCCACGCCCTCCTCCAGCGGGTCGACCAGGCGCGAGGTCAGCTCCACCTCGGCGTTGATCTGCGGGTACTGGCGCATGAACTCCCCCAGCACTCGCCCGAGGAACAACTGACCGAACTCGATCGGCGTGGTGATGCGCAACAGCCCGGACGGCTCACGCTGCAACTGCATGACGGCCTGCTCGGCCTCGGCGAAGTCGAGCATGATCTGCCGGCAGCGCTCGTAGTAGGCCTGTCCCACCTCGGTCAGGCGCAGCTTGCGCGTAGTGCGATTGAGCAGGCGCACACCGAGGCGCTCCTCGAGCAAGGCGATGCGCCGGCTCACGGTGGACTTCTGCATGCCCAGGCTGGTCGCCGCCTGGGTGAAACTGTGGCACTCCACCACTCGGGTAAAGATCAGTGCGTCATCAAGCCCCATGATTGTTCCTCATAAGCAACAAAGCATGCCAAGTCTAGAGTCTACTAGCGCAAAGGGAACACTGTTAAATTCGCTTACAATTCGCCACCGCTTCCCGAGCCTCACGCATGCCCGCCAAACTGCAACGCCGTCTTCTCGTCTTCGTGACCCTGCTGGTGCTGATCGCCGGCGCCCTGCTCATTCAGTGGCTGTTGATCGGCCGCTACCAGGAAAGCACCGACAACGCCTACGTGCAGGGTGAGATCACCCGCGTCTCCAGCCAGCTCAATGCGCGCATCGAAAAGGTGCTGGTGCGCGACAACCAGCACGTGGAAGCCGGCCAGTTGCTGGTCGAACTGGAGAACAGCGATTTCCGCCTGGCCCGCCAGCGCGCCCTCGCCGCCCTGGAGACCCACCAGGCCGAACGCGCCCAGGCACAGAGCAAGCTCGACCAGCAAGGCAGCCTGATCGCCGCCAGCCAGGCGGACGTCGCCGCCAGCCAGGCCACCCTGGAACGCGCGCAGATCGACCTTGGCCGCGCCCAGACGCTGCGCAAGCCGGGCTACGTCTCCGAAGAACGCGTGACCACGCTGGCCGCCGACAACCGCGTGGCCCGCTCGCAACTGGCCAAGGCCCAGGCGGACCTGCAGGCCCAGCGCCAGCAGGTGGCCAGCCTCGAAGCCGAACTCAAGCGCCTGGATGCCCTGATCCTTTCCGCCCAGGCCGATCTGGAACAGGCCGACCTCAACCTCTCGCGCACACAGATTCATGCGCCGATCAGCGGCATGGTCGGCCAGCGCTCGGCCCGCGAAGGCCAGGTGGTACAGAACGGCGCCTACCTACTCTCGCTGGTACCCGATCAGGACATCTGGGTGCAGGCCAACTTCAAGGAAACCCAGATCGGCCGCATGCGTCCGGGGCAGAAGGCCGAGCTGCTGTTCGACAGCTATCCCGACACTCCCGTCGAGGGCCACATCGACAGCCTGTTCGCCGCCTCCGGTGCCCAGTTCAGCCTGCTGCCGCCCGACAACGCCACCGGCAACTTCACCAAGGTGGTGCAGCGCATCCCGGTCAAACTGACCTTCTCCGCCGACAACCCGTTGCACGGCCTGATCCGCCCCGGCATGTCGGTGGAAGTCACCATCGACCTGCGCAGCGACGAACACCATGGCGGGTGATGCACTGATCCGCCCCACCGAGGAGCCCAGTCGCCGCGACTGGATCGCGGTGATGAGCGCGATGCTCGGCGCCTTCATGGCGGTGCTGGACATCCAGATCACCAACTCCTCGCTGAAGGACATCCAGGGCGCGCTGTCCGCCACTCTGGAGGAAGGCTCGTGGATCTCCACCTCCTACCTGGTGGCCGAGATCATCATGATCCCGCTGACGGCCTGGTTGGTGCAGCTGCTGTCGGCACGGCGCCTGGCCGCCTGGGTCTCGGTGGGCTTCCTGATCGCCTCGCTGCTCTGCTCCATGGCCTGGAGCCTGGAGAGCATGATCGTGTTCCGCGCGCTGCAGGGCTTCACCGGTGGCGCACTGATCCCGCTGGCGTTCACCATGACGCTGATCAAGCTGCCCGAGCATCACCGCGCCAAGGGCATGGCGCTGTTCGCCATCACCGCCACCTTCGCGCCCTCCATCGGCCCCACGCTTGGCGGCTGGCTGACCGAGAACTGGGGCTGGGAATACATCTTCTACATCAACGTGCCGCCCGGCCTGATCATGATCGCCGGCCTGCTCTATGGCCTGGAGAAGAAGGCGCCGCACTGGGAACTGCTGAAGACCACGGACTACGCCGGCATCGTCACCCTGGGCATGGGCCTGGGCTGCCTGCAGGTGTTTCTCGAAGAAGGTCATCGCAAGGACTGGCTGGAGTCGCAGCTGATCGTCGGCCTCGGCAGCGTGGCACTGGTCAGCCTGATCCTGTTCGTCATCCTGCAGATCTCACGCCCCAATCCGCTGATCAACCTCGGCGTCCTGCGCGAGCGCAATTTCGGCCTGGCGAGCATCTCCAGCGTGGGGCTTGGCGTGGGGCTGTACGGTTCGATCTACGTGCTGCCGCTGTACCTGGCGCAGATCCAGGGCTACAACGCCATGCAGATCGGCGAAGTGATCATGTGGATGGGTGTGCCGCAGCTGTTCCTGATCCCGCTGGTGCCCAAGCTGATGAAGATCATCTCGCCGAAATGGCTGTGCGCCCTGGGCTTCGCCCTGTTCGGTGCGGCGAGCTTCTTTTCCGGCGTGCTCAACCCGGACTTCGCCGGCCCGCAGTTCAACCATATCCAGATCGTGCGCGCGCTTGGCCAGCCACTGGTGATGGTCACCGTCTCGCTGATCGCCACGGCCTACATCATGCCGCAGGACGCCGGCTCGGCCTCGAGCCTGTTCAACATCCTGCGCAACCTCGGCGGCGCCATCGGCATCGCCCTGCTCGCCACCCTGCTCGACGCACGCGCCAAGGTCTACTTCGATTACCTGCGCGAATCCATCGTGCCGACCAACCCGCAGGTGGAACAGCGCCTGCAACTGCTGACGCAGACGCTGGGCAGCGAACAGGCCGCGCTGGCCAGGTTGAGCCAGATCGTCCACGAACAGGCGACGATCATGGCCTACAACGACGCCTTCCACTTCATCGGCATTGCCCTAGCCGTGAGCATGCTGGCGATTCTGCTGACCCGAAAACTGCCGCAGAACATGGCAGGCGCTGGCGCAGCACATTGAGCCCCGCGCGTCGTAGGGTGGATGCCGCCTTTTGCATCCACCACGGGACGGTGGATCGAAGAAGCGCGATCCACCCTACGCCGACGCCTCACCCGTAGGAGCGGCCTCAGCCGCGAATCCAGCCGTAGGGTGGATGCCGCCTTTGGCATCCACCAGGGGATGGTGGATCGATAAAGCGCGATCCACCCTACGCAGACGCCTCACCCGCAGGAGCGGCTTCAGCCGCGAATCCCAGCCGTAGGGTGGACGCCGCTCCATCCGTCCACCGCCTGCGCACGCAACGGTGGATGAGAGGAGCGTCATCCACCCTACGGGACACGCAGAGGCGTAGCCCGGATGCAATCCGGGGGCGACCGCCCGAGATCAGACCTGCAACAGCCGATCCCGCAGTTTCTGAATCTCGTCACGCAGCTGCGCCGCGGCCTCGAACTCCAGGTCGCGCGCCAGGGCGTACATCTTCTCCTCCAGCTGGCGAATGCGCTTGGTGATCTCGCTCGGCGAGCGCAGCTCGGCCTCGTAACGCGCGCTCTCCTCCGCCGCCTTGGCCATGCCCTTGCGCTTGTTGCTGCGCGCTCCCGGCACCACCGCGCCTTCGAGGATGTCCTTGACGTCCTTCTGCACGCCCCTGGGCACGATGCCGTTGGCCTCGTTGAAGGCAATCTGCTTGGCGCGGCGTCGCTCGGTCTCGCCGATAGCGCGCTGCATCGAGCCCGTCATGTTGTCGGCATAGAGAATGGCCTTGCCGTTGAGGTTACGCGCCGCACGACCGATGGTCTGGATCAGCGAACGCTCGCTGCGCAGGAAGCCCTCCTTGTCCGCATCGAGAATCGCCACCAGCGACACCTCGGGCATGTCCAGGCCCTCGCGCAGCAGGTTGATGCCCACCAGCACGTCGAAGGTGCCCAGGCGCAAGTCACGGATGATCTCCACCCGCTCCACCGTGTCGATGTCCGAGTGCAGGTAGCGCACCTTGACGTCGTGATCGCCCAGGTAGTCGGTCAGGTCTTCCGCCATGCGCTTGGTCAGGGTGGTGACCAGCACACGATCGCCCGTCGCCACACGCAGACGAATCTCCGACAGCAGGTCGTCGACCTGGGTACGCGCCGGGCGCACTTCCACTTCGGGGTCGACCAGCCCGGTCGGCCTCACCACCTGCTCCACCACGCGCCCGGCATGCTCGCCTTCATAGGGGCCGGGCGTCGCGGAAACGAAGATGGTCTGCGGGCAGGCCGACTCCCACTCCTCGAAGCGCATCGGCCGGTTGTCCAGCGCCGACGGCAGGCGGAAACCGTACTCCACCAGCGTTTCCTTGCGCGAGCGGTCGCCCTTGTACATGGCGCCGACCTGCGGCACCGAGACGTGGGATTCGTCGATCACCAGCAGCGCCTCGTCCGGCAGGTAGTCGTACAGGGTCGGCGGTGGCGCACCCGCCGGGCGCCCCGACAGGTAGCGCGAGTAGTTCTCGATGCCGTTGCAGTAGCCCAGCTCCAGGATCATCTCCAGGTCGAAGCGGGTGCGCTGCTCCAGGCGCTGCGCCTCGACCAGCTTGTTCGCGCCGCGCAGGTACTCCAGGCGCTGCTGCAACTCGACCTTGATGTGCTCCACGGCCTCCAGCAGCGTTTCGCGCGGGGTGACGTAGTGGCTCTTGGGGTAGAAGGTGAAGCGCGGCAGCTTCTGGATCACCTCGCCGGTGAGCGGGTCGAAGGCACTGATGCTCTCCACCTCGTCGTCGAACAGCTCGACGCGAATGGCCTCGAGATCCGACTCCGCCGGGAAGATGTCGATCACATCGCCACGCACCCGGAAAGTGGCGCGGGCAAAATCCATGTCGTTGCGCGTGTACTGCAGCTCGGCCAGCCGGCGCAGCAGGGCGCGCTGGTCCATCTTGTCGCCCCGGTCGAGGTGCAGCACCATCTTCAGGTACTCCTCGGGGCTGCCCAGGCCGTAGATCGAGGACACGGTGCAGACCACGATGACGTCCTGGCGCTCGATCAGCGCCTTGGTCGCCGACAGGCGCATCTGTTCGATATGGTCGTTGATCGAGGCGTCCTTCTCGATGAAGGTGTCCGACGACGGCACATAGGCTTCCGGCTGGTAGTAGTCGTAGTAGGAAACGAAGTACTCCACCGCATTGTTCGGGAAGAACGCCTTGAACTCGCCATAGAGCTGCGCCGCCAGCGTCTTGTTCGGCGCCAGGACCAGGGTCGGCCGCTGCACCTGGGCGATCACGTTGGCGACGGAGAAGGTCTTGCCCGAACCGGTCACCCCCAGCAGCGTCTGGTGCGACAGGCCGGCCTCCAGCCCCTCGACCATCTGCCGAATCGCCTCGGGCTGATCACCGGCAGGCTTGAAGCGGGTCACCAATTGAAAATCGGACATGCAGCACCTCGACAAATTAGCTGTGACGCATCCCGTCGGACGGCGTCAAAAGCCATGAATTGCGGGGCGAGTTGGCAATAGCGCCAAGTAGAGTCGAATTACCTGGCAAAAGGCCTTAATTCAGGGCTTTGCGCTGTCGCCCCCTGGATTCAGGGTCGTTATACTAACGCCCCGTTTACGCGCTCCCTAGCGCTTTCGTTGGGGACGCCTGGCCACCCACCCCTCACTCGAGCTGCCGCACCCATCATGAGTCTCTTCTCCGCCGTCGAAATGGCTCCGCGCGATCCCATCCTGGGCCTCAACGAAGCATTCAACGCAGACACCCGCACCACCAAGGTCAACCTTGGCGTAGGCGTCTACTACAACGAGGAGGGGCGAATTCCGCTGCTGCGCGCCGTCGCAGAAGCCGAAAAGGCGCGCATCGAGGCCCACGCACCGCGTGGCTACCTGCCGATCGAAGGCATCGCAGCCTACGACAAGGCCGTACAGGAACTGCTGTTCGGCAAGGGCGCAGCCCTGATCGAGGACGGCCGCGTCATCACCACCCAGGCCCTGGGCGGCACCGGCGCACTGAAGATCGGCGCCGACTTCCTCAAGCGTCTGCTGCCGGACGCCACCGTCGCCATCAGCGATCCGAGCTGGGAAAACCACCGCGCGCTGTTCGAGTCCGCCGGTTTCCCGGTGCAGAACTACCGCTACTACGATCCGTTCAGCAATGGCGTGAACCGTGGCGGCATGCTCGAAGACCTGCGCAACCTGCCGGCCCGCTCCATCGTCGTACTGCACGCCTGCTGCCACAACCCGACCGGCGTCGACCTGCAGCTGGAAGACTGGAAAGCCGTGCTGGACGTACTGCGCGAGCGCGAGCACGTACCCTTCCTCGATATCGCCTACCAGGGCTTCGGTGACGGCATCGAGCAGGACGCCGAGGCCGTGCGCCTGTTCGCCGAGTCGGGCCTGGAGTTCTTCGTCTCCAGCTCCTTCTCCAAGTCGTTTTCGCTGTATGGCGAGCGCGTCGGCGCCCTGTCGCTGGTCACCAGCAGCCGTGAAGAATCGACTCGCGTGCTGTCGCAGCTCAAGCGCGTGATCCGCACCAACTACTCCAACCCGCCGACCCACGGCGCCACCGTGGTCGCCAACGTGCTCAACAGCTCTGAGCTGCGCGCCATGTGGGAAACCGAACTGGGCGAAATGCGTGATCGCATCCGCAGCATGCGCCTGGCCATGGTCGAGCAACTGGCGGCGCTGGGCGCCAAGCGTGACTTCTGCTTCGTCGCCGAGCAGCGCGGCATGTTCTCCTACTCCGGCCTGACCGTGGAGCAGGTAGAACGCCTGAAGAACGAGTTCGGCATCTACGCCGTCGGCACCGGTCGCATCTGCGTCGCCGCGCTGAACCACGGCAACCTGGACAGCGTGACCCGCGCGATTCACGCCGTACTCTAAGCCTCGCCAGTAACCTGCAAAAACGCCGGCTTGCAAGCCGGCGTTTTTGTATGCACCACAGCCACATCCGCAGGAGCGGCTCCAGCCGCGATCGGCTGCCGTCGCGGCTAAAGCCCCTCCCACGGAACCAGCGCGGCGCAGGCTACATCGCAGTGAAGCCGAAGCCAGAGCAAAGTGTTGACTTCCCCTTTTTAATCAGTAACATACGCACCGTTGTTCCGCGATAGCTCAGTCGGTAGAGCAAATGACTGTTAATCATTGGGTCCCTGGTTCGAGTCCAGGTCGCGGAGCCA
>NZ_SUKD01000046.1:0-391 GCF_013357275.1 Pseudomonas sp. BMW13
CGATCCGGGGTGATACGTAGGGTGGATCACGCTTCACCGATCCACCGCTGTGGTGGATGCAGGAAGCGGCATCCACCCTACGTCGAGGGGTTCGTATCCCGGCTGCAGTCCGGGGTGGTGCGTAGGGTGGATCACGCTTTACCGACCCACCGCTGTGGTGGATGCAGGAAGCGGCATCCACCCGACGCCGAGGGTTTCGTGGCCTGGCTGCGATCCGGGGTGGTGCGCAGGGTGGATCACGCTTCACCGATCCACCGCCGTGGTGGATGCAGGACGCGGCATCCACCCTACGTCGAGGGTTTCGTAGCCCGGCTGCGATCCGGGGTGATACGTAGGGTGGATCACGCTTCACCGATCCACCGCTGTGGTGGATGCAGGAAGCGGCATCCAC